>JAXHTB010000319.1:0-4764 GCA_034190185.1 Spirochaetota bacterium
GGAAATATTTTCTATCTCACAATGAATCATAAACTCATTTTTAAAATTATTGCAAATCTTCTTTATATTATCGCCCTTTTTATGATCCTTCCTATTATGGTTGCTATATATTACAATGAATTAGATGAGCTAAAATATTTTGTAATTACAATAGGGGCAATTGCAGTTATAGCCTCTTTGATCCTTATTTTATCCAGATCCGAAAAAAGAAGTAACTTATCAATAAGAGATGGCTTTCTTCTTGTTGCCATAAGCTGGATCTCTGCTTCTATCTTTAGCGCGTTCCCATTTTATCTATCTGAACAAATTCCTAGTTTTATTGATGCATTCTTTGAGACAATATCAGGATTCACTACAACAGGCGCTTCAATACTCACGAATATTGAAGGGTTATCAAAATCGATGCTATTCTGGCGTTCATTAACACACTGGCTTGGAGGAATGGGTATTGTTGTATTAGCTGTCGCAATACTCCCCCTCCTTGGCATAGGCGGCCTTGAGTTAATGAAGGCAGAAGCACCGGGGCCCTCTGTTGATAAGATCACACCTCGAATAACTGAAACCGCAAAAATCCTGTGGTTCATATATCTGGGCTTTACTTTAGCAGAAACAATTCTGTTAATGATAGGAGGGATGAATCTATTCGATTCACTTACTCATACATTCGGTACCCTTGCAACAGGCGGGTTCTCCCCAAAGAATAACAGTATTGCCCACTATAACTCTACATATATTGATATAATTATCACATTTTTTATGATCATGGCAGGAGTTAATTTTACACTACATTTCAGATTGCTAACAGGAAGGATAAATATTTTAATTAAGGACACTGAGTTTATAGCATATATTTCTATATTCATCAGTGCAACCATACTAATCACATACGATCTATACGGACAGGTTTATGATACAATCGGTAAAAGCATAAGATTTGCAAGTTTTCAGGCTGCATCAATTCTCACAACTACGGGTTATGCCTCAACGGACTTTGAACAATGGCCATCAATATCTAAGGCAGTTCTTTTTGCTCTAATGTTCGTAGGAGGATGTGCAGGTTCTACAGGTGGCGGGATAAAGGTTATCAGAATCGTATCCCTTTTTAAGTATATGCTAACTGAGATGAAGTACATCATTCATCCTAGGGGCATATTTACTACTAAAATAAGAGGTAATATAATAAAAAAAGATATTATGCATGCCATATCAAGCTTTTTTTTCCTGTATATTTTTATATTACTAATTGTCACTGTTATAGTTTCAACCTCAGGACAAGACCTGCTCACATCGATCACTACTTCACTTGCTATGCTTGGAAATATTGGACCAGGGTTTGGGGATGTAGGGCCTTCGGATAACTTCTCCTTCTATCCGAATTATATTAAATGCGTTCTCTGTATTGCTATGATAGTAGGAAGGCTGGAGCTTTATACGATACTAATCATATTCTTTCCAGCCTTCTGGAAAAAGTGACAAGTCGACCAGCTATGCAGAATCACCTCCATTTTTTTTGTAAATCAAATTAACAAGAAAACGAATTTCACCTACTTTTAAAATATAACATATCAGGCAATACGTTAATCCTCCGCTTATAATAATTATAATAAGAAATCCCAACCTGTTGATATAAGGATCATACACCCAATCAATATATCCAGAAAGGCTCCAGATAACAAGGGCCATAACTGCCCCTGAAATTGTATACTTAATTACAGGAACAACAAGTGATAGTATTTCTACTCTCCCTATCTTTCGCTGAAAGCAAATAATAAGGAAAAGAGTTTGCGCTGTAGCTGATATAGAATTAGCTAGAGAAAGACCTGCATGCTTCATCCATGTCTGCATTAAAATGTATCCTAGAACAATATTAAGAATAAAAGATATTGCCGAAGATAATACCGGAGTTTTAGTATCCTTTAAAGAGTAGAATGCAGGTGTTGTTATTCTTAAAATTGCTAATGATATAATTCCAGGACTTGCAAAAAGAAGAGCCCGATAAATCATCTCAACATGATAGGATGTCAGTTTCCCTCTCATGAAGAGTGTTGAAATTATTGGCGTGCCAACTGTCATTATTGCAATTGTTGCGGGTATTGCAATAAAAAGCGATATCCTTATTGAAGAAGAATAAAGTTCTCCAAGCTTATGAAAGTCATTATTAGCAGAGAATTTGCTCATCTCAGGTAAAATAACATTGCCTATTGATATAATAAAGACTCCCAGCACAAGTTCAGTCAATCTGTCAGAGTAATATAGATAGGAGATGCTTCCCTCCGGAAGCATTGATGCAAGCATTGTGCTCATTAAGATGTTTACCTGATAGATCCCAATTCCCCAAAGAGCAGGGACTATCATCCTAAATATTTTTTGGATACCTGGATCATTGATATCAATTTTAAATTTTATTTTAAATCTAATCTTTATGAGGTAGGGAATCTGAAGAAGGACCTGCAATATGCCTCCGACAATAACACCAAGAGCCAGACCAAAAAGGGGTTCCTTAAAAAATTTAGTAAGAATTACAGCGCCAGTGATAAAGCCAACATTAAGAAGAACAGGAGAAAATGAAGAGGGGAAAAAAATCCTATGTGAATTCAATATTCCCATAGCAAAAGCAACTATCCCAATAAGGAAAAGATATGGGAAAAGCATTCTGTTTAAGGAAGTAGTCAAATCGATTATTTCAGCATCTGTGAAACCGTATGCAAAAAGTTCAACTATTTGGGGAGAAAAAATCACACCCAAAAGTGTAAAGATTAAAAGGATCAGGATTAGAAAAGAAAATGTTTTTTGCGCCAGCTCAAGCGCTTCGTGTCTACCTTTATTAACTAAATAGTCTGTATACACAGGTATAAAAGAGATAGTTAGCGCTCCTTCTGCAACAAGCCTTCGCAGTAGATTAGGGATTCTGAATGCAATCCAGAAGCCGTCTAGTTTCCCAGATGCCCCAAAGTAGTTTGCAATAATCATATCCCTAATAAATCCCATGATCCGACTTGCAAAAGTTGAAAGCGCCACCACTCCTGTTGATTTCAATAATGTACTTTTCAAATTATATATTTATCCTAATAATAGATTTTATTATTTCAACTGATAATGGTTTGATAAAATTAACAATGTACTGCATCGCATTGAAGAGATAGTTATATATATTCATCACTTTTGATGCTTAACATAATAACAACAAATAGATAATAGCTATTCTTGTCTTGTTTACACTTATTAAAATATTGATTAAAGTCAAACTATTTTATTTTCTGTTTTTTACTTGAAATATATGTAAAATCAATTATTTTAATTTAAGAAAATATCGATATTTGATTCCTATGGTTAAATCATATACATAGAAACATAAAGAAGGACTCAGGTCCTTGTACCAATTAGATATCCTTTTACAAATATCCTAACAGCTACTTTGACCTAATATAGAAATCAACTGAGGAGGCAGCTTTATCTGGGTAGTTTTATCAGCTCTATGTGCATTATTCCTTTCGCTTACCGATCTTTTTACAAAAAAATATTCAACTGATATTAGTATAATTGAAATTGCATTCGGAAGAATACTATTTTCTGTGCCGATCTTATGGCTTTTTGCTTGGATTGACGGCATTCCCTCTATCGACATAAGGCTTATTCATGTATTTATTCTATCTCTTCCTCTTGAGTTAGTTGCTATAATATTATATATAAAGGCGCTCAGTATATCTCCTTTATCATTAACAGTTCCTTTTCTTTCATTTACTCCGGCATTTCTTCTTTTAACTTCTCCCATTATGGTTGATGAGCTTCCATCAATTACAGGGATAATCGGTGTAATGTTTGTTGTTTTTGGAGCATATGCATTAAATATCAAATCTATAAGAATGGGACTGTTCTATCCATTCAGGATGCTCTCAAAGGAGAAGGGAACGCTTTTAATGATCTTTGTAGCTTTTATATATAGCATAACATCAAACTTTGGCAAACTCGGAGTCATCTATTCTAGCCCTGCTTTTTTTGCAGCAAGCTACTTTAGTCTGCTTGCAATAATCCTATTTATGATAACAATAAAAAAAGGCAACTATAGAAATATTTTTAAGAAGGAGCTGTTTCTCATAGGATTGTTTTCAAGCATGATGATAACCTTTCATATGATGGCGATCAAACTAATTTATGTTAGCTATATGATCGCAATTAAAAGAAGCAGTTTACTGTTCGGTATTATCTTTGGATATTTATTTTTTCATGAGAAAGGACTTAAAGAGAAGCTAATTGGCGGAGCTATTATGATTGCTGGTATGCTTCTTATCTCTTTTTGCCGATAGCCTCCTCATATATTTACGATAATATCTTGACTTTAATTACAATTATAATATTTTTTGCAATGTGGTTTATCTATCTAATAATTTATGATGAATAATAATCCAACATTATCACTTGATCAGCATGACAGAAATATACAAGTACTAGCTCTAATAAATGGGGGGAATATTGGATATAACAAATATCGATAATAATCTTTACTTAATAAAACTCGATCAGAAACTTGAAGGATTTCGAGACTTTATAAGCGCATGGCTTTTTAAAAATGATAATATCATCTTTTTGGTCGATCCAGGACCTCTTTATTCAATTGAAAAACTTATACAAGAACTCAACAACTTAAAAATAGATAGACTTGATTTCATTCTATTAACACATATTCATATTGATCACGCTGGAGGAACCGGAAAGGATTTGATCAATTTTCCGGTTCCTCCAGCGTGATCAATATGAATATGTGTT
>JAXHTB010000032.1:0-17411 GCA_034190185.1 Spirochaetota bacterium
TATTGTATTTTGTATAGAAAAAATATCTACATTATACTTCTAAGCAAAAGAAGATGATATGTTTAACATTTTGCTTACAAGCATTCCATAATACCTCTAATGGGGGCTTTTGAAAATTACTATTAGAAAAAATTGAAGAAAAAAAATTCAACTAAAACCATTTTTGCATATTCAACTATTGGAATTCAATTAGCCCTCACTCTATTAATATTTGTTTATGGTGGTTACAAATTAGATATATATTTTAATTCGACTCCCTGGTTTGTGTTGGGTGGAACAATTATTGGCATGACAGCAGGGTTTTATAATTTATTAAAGAATATAAAAGAAATTGAAGGTTCAGCAAAAAGCAGAAAGAATGATGATGATCAAAAAAAAACCTGGCTATAGAGTTAAAGTTATTTATTAAATAAGAGTTATTAATTTTTTTTCAGTTTTAATTATCAATTTTGGATCATATAATGCTTCATTTATCACAAATATTAAATTCATATATTTTATCTGGTGGCGGGCATGGAGAGGTTGAGTCTGTAAGCGAGGTAGTAATCCATCACCTTTCTGATCATGCAATAACATCTGGTTTTATAGGAAAATTAAACGAACTGTTCTTAAGTACAAAACTTTTTGGCTTTATAGATATGCGGATAACTAGATGGGTAATAATGATGTGGATAGTTTCCGTAATTGTCCTTTTAATCTTTATACCAGTTGCAAGAAAATTAAAAAAAGAGAAATTTGGTTCAAAATCAAAATGGATTAATCTTTGGGAAGTGCTCATAAGTTTTATCCATGACGATATTGTTGAACCAAACTTTGGTCATGATTATACAAAAAAAGCAATGCCATTCTTTTGTAGTCTTTTTTTCTTTATTCTTTTCTGTAACCTCTTTGGACTTGTACCAGGGATGTCTACTGCAACCGGGAATGTGGCAGTAACAGCTGGACTGGCATTATTCACTTTAGTAGGTATGATTGCAGTTGGTACAGTTAAACAAGGGCCCTTCTGGATCATTACAGGAATTGTTCCCAAAGGCATTCCAGTATTCCTTTTCCCTTTGATGTGGATAATAGAACTTCTTGGAATGCTTATTAAGCCATTTGCACTCACCATCCGTCTTTTTGCTAATATGACTGCTGGTCATGTTGTCGTCATTATCTTTTTATTCTTTGCCATTATGTTTCAGAATATTTGGATCGGTCCAGCTTCTATTGCAGGTGCATTGATGATATATCTGCTTGAGTTGTTAGTTGCTTTTATCCAAGCATATATCTTTACTTCACTTTCTGCAATGTTTATAGGTGCTTCTTTGCACTCTCATTAATAAATTACAATTTTATTTAAACTGTTTTTGTCTATTATTATTAAAAGTATTTTATCTATAAATAAGTTTCAATACAAAGTTAGGAGGATCACTAAATGAATGCATTAGCTTTTTCTTATCTGGCAGCAGGTTTTGGAGCAGCCTTAATAGTGCTTGGAGCAGCTTATGGCATTAGTAAATTAGCAAGCACGGCGCTTGAAAGCACAGCACGACAACCAGAGATGAGCGGGGATATTCGTACTACAATGATTATTGCTGCTGCATTAATAGAAGGTTTTACTTTTTTTGCTCTTGTTGTTACATTCTTACTTGCAACAAAAGCTCCAACAACAGCACCGACAGCCTCAGTTGAGAAGGCACCGGTAGCTGAAGCTCATAAGTAAAATAATAACTGGATATTTGCTATGGAAGCTTTAAAGGAAGGTCTATTAAAAACAGACCCGGGCTTACTCATATGGACAGTAATAACTTTTTTGATCTTTTTATTAATTCTCTGGAAGGCTGCCTGGAAGCCAATAGTTGATGCGTTAGACACACGCGCAGAAAAGGTAAGAGGAGACCTGGACAATGCGGAAAAATCACGCATAGAATCAGAGGAACTGCTCAATCGGCACAAAGAGATGATGGATAAGGCCAATGAGGAAGCTCAAAAAATAATAGCAGAGAGCAAATCTCAAGCTGAAAAGATGAAGGATGATATTGTTGATAAAGCTAGGGTAGAAGCTAAAGAGGTTATCACAAAAGCAAAAAGAGAAATTGATATTGCTAAAGCTGAAGCGCTTAGGGATATAAAAGAAGAAGTAGTGACAATATCAACAGATATAGCATCAAATATTATTGCTAGAAACCTTAACCCCGAGGACCAGAGGGGCATCGTTGAGGAAGCATTAACTAATTTAAATAAGGTAAATTAAGTTAATAATATTCTTCTGACAAATTTCATTATATCAATTTATTTAATAATGAAGAGGGAATAAGTGGCTGAAAATGAAGTTTCAAGGGCATATGCTGGCGCATTGCTGGAAATTGGACTTGAAAAAGACACCCTGGATCAAATAGAAGAGGAACTAGATTTTATAAAATCTATAGTTCTTGAGGACGAGGAATTATCACTCTTTTTCAATTCACCTGGGATACCAAAGTATATAAAAAAAGACTTTGTAGATAAGGCATTTTCAGAAAATCTTTCGGACAATATTATTAGCTTCCTGAAAGTAATAATAGATAATAATCGACAATCCCTCATTAGTGAAATCAATGATGCTCTTATTGAAATGATTGATAAAGAACATAATCGTCAGAGGGTAGAAGTTGTAAGCAGTGAGAAACTGGAAAAGATTATTCTAGAGAAGATTGAAAATACTCTAGCAAATAAACTTGGTAAAAAAATAATTCTGGAAGAAGTTGTTGATAAGGACATAATTGGCGGCATCATTATCAAGGTTGGTGATTTAATATTCAATGGTTCAATCAAAAAAAATCTTAAAGAGATGAAGGACATACTGTTACTAAGCAAGATAGAAAGTGGGGTTGTATATGAAGATTAAAGCAGAAGAGATAAAGTCAATAATAAAAAAAGAGATTGAAGCATATAAATCGCATATTGATGTCAGTGAGGTTGGTACCGTACTTCAGGTAGGTGATGGTATTGCAAAAATCTATGGACTTAAAAATGCAATGGCAGGAGAGATGCTCGAGTTCCAAAGCGGAATTAACGGCATCGTTTTTAACCTTGAAGAAGATTCAATCGGTTCAGTAATTCTTGGTGATTATCTAAGCATTGAAGAAGGACATTCAGTTAAAAGACTAAACCGTGTTTTAGCAGTACCAGTTGGTGATAACCTACTGGGTAGGGTTGTAACTCCATTAGGAGACCCTGTTGATGGAAAGGGACCTATTGAGTACGAGGCAATAAGGCCAGTAGAATTTTTAGCGCCAGGTATTGCAGACAGACAACCTGTTGGAGTTCCGCTTCAAACCGGGATAAAGGCTATTGACTCTATGACTCCCATTGGAAGAGGACAAAGGGAGCTGATTATCGGTGATAGGAAGACTGGGAAAACAGCAATTGCAATTGATACTATAATAAACCAGAAAGGGCAAGATGTTATCTGTATCTATGTTGCAATAGGCCAAAAAGCTTCAACTGTTGCTGGTGTTGTTGAAAAATTAGAGCATTTCGGAGCCCTTGAATATACTATAGTTGTGGCAGCAAACGCTTCTGATCCTGCTCCATTACAGTATATTGCTCCTTATGCTGGTTGTGCTATGGCTGAACACTATATGTTCGAAAAGAAAAAAGATACACTTTGTGTATATGATGACCTTTCGAAACAGGCAAATGCATATAGGGAATTATCATTATTGCTTCGAAGACCTCCAGGTCGTGAGGCATATCCAGGGGATATATTTTATTGTCACTCGAGATTGCTGGAAAGGTCTGTGAAGTTATCGGATGATTTAGGTGGGGGATCGCTCACTGCTCTACCGATTATAGAAACACAGGAAGGTGAAGTTTCAGCATATATTCCAACAAACGTAATTTCAATTACAGACGGACAGATCTATTTACAACCAGGACTTTTCGCATCAGGTGTGCGTCCTGCTGTTGATGTTGGTATATCTGTATCCAGGGTTGGCGGCAATGCCCAGATAAAGGCTATGAAGAAATTTGCAGGCTCTCTTCGTCTCGACCTAGCTCAATTTAGAGAGCTTGAAGCATTTGCGCAATTAGGGACTGAACTTGATGAAGCCACACAGTCACAATTAGACAGAGGCCAGAGACTTGTTGAAATATTAAAACAGGTCCAGTATGATCCCCAAAGTGTAGCTGATCAAGTAGTTATTATATTTGCTGCCACATCAGGACTTCTGGATAAAGTAAAGTTGGATGATATCAAAGATTTTGAAAAACAATACCTGCAATTTTTAAATAATTCTCATAATCAAATACTTGAAGAAATAACAAGCACTGGAGTATTGAAACAGGAAGAAAAACTAACAGAAATAACATCTGACTTTGTTTCAAAATTTATAGCAGGAAAAGATGCAGTAAATGTAACTAGTGACAATAAAATTGACTGATTTTACCAAAGGAAATGATCATTGGCAACGCAAAGAGAAATCCTAAAAAGAATTAACTCAGTATCTTCTACAAAAAAAATAACAAAAACCATGGAGATGGTTTCCACTGCTAAGATGAAAAAAATGCAGGACCGTTTGACTTCTTCAACGCCATATGCTGAGAAAACAGATATGATCATTTCCCATCTAATGGAATCAGGAATAATGAATATTGATGAACCTCTAATGAAGGAAAGATCAGGTTCCAATAAGGTATTACTTATTTCAATATCAGGGAATCGAGGTTTATGCGGTGGATATAATACTAATGTAATAAATAATACTATAAATTTTAAGGAAAAACTGGAAACGGAAGAGGGGAAAGAGGTCTTACTCTATGCAATAGGTAACAAAGGAATAAATTATTTCAGGTTTATCAATCAACTCATCTATAAATCAATTCCAAATCATGAGGATAAGTTAGTTTTTAATGATGCATCTGACATGGGATTAGAAATGATAAATCAATTTCTTAATAAAGAGATCGACGAGGTCTATATTTCCTATACTGCTATTATTACATCTTCAACACAGAAACCAGCAATTATAAAATTGCTCCCAATATCTTTTTCCAACGATACTGATAAAAATAATATTCATTCTAAAAATATAGAATATATTTTTGAGCCTGGGCCGGATAAGGTACTTTCATCACTTTTGCCATTATATATTAAAGTAAAAATTTATAATAGCCTTCTGGAATCGAGCTTCTCCGAACAATTCGCCAGAAGGGTGGCTATGAAAAATGCAACTGATGCAGCTACTGATATAGTAAAGGGTCTTACAATAAAATATAACAGAGCAAGACAGGCAAAAATAACAAATGAAATTGCAGAAATAGTTGGCGGAGCTGCAGCTCTATAATAATATCTAATTATTATAATGAAAGATAAAAGGTTTTCAGAAGATTTTCATCTTTCTGTTCTCTGTTAGCTTTCGCGAGTAATGAGTTAATTAAGGAGCTTTATATGAATCAAACTATTGGAAAAGTTGTTCAGGTAATAGGTTCAACACTCGATGCTGAATTTCCTGAGAATCAATTACCTGAAATATATAATGCACTAATTTTAGAAAATGAGGTTCTGGGCAAAAAGACCAAAATGGTATGTGAGGTTCAACAGCATTTAGGTGGGAATAGAGTAAGGGCTATTGCACTTGCATCAACTGATGGTATTACAAGAGGAACAGAGATAATCGATACTGGAAGCCCAATTTCTGTACCTGTTGGTGAAGAGACTCTAGGTAGAGTTTTCAACCTTCTAGGAGAACCTGTAGATAAAAAGGGTGATATTCAGGTTAAGGAAAGAAAACCTATACATCAAAATCCTCCAGCATTTGAAGATTTAAAACCAGAAGATGAATTATTTGAGACAGGAATTAAGGTTGTTGATTTATTAGCCCCTTATATAAAGGGTGGCAAGACAGGTCTTTTTGGGGGTGCTGGTGTTGGAAAAACCGTTATAATTATGGAACTTATTCATAATGTAGCCCAGCATCATGGAGGATATTCAGTATTTGCTGGAGTTGGTGAAAGAACACGTGAGGGGAATGACCTTTGGCTTGAGATGCAAGAATCTGGAGTTATCGATAAGGCATGTCTTGTTTATGGACAGATGAATGAACCTCCAGGCGCAAGATTACGCGTTGGACTAAGCGCTCTTACAATGTGTGAATACTTCAGGGATAAATCTGGCTCTGACGTGCTTTTATTTATCGATAATATTTTTAGATTTTCACAAGCTGGATCTGAGGTTTCAGCCCTTCTTGGAAGAATGCCCTCTGCAGTAGGATACCAGCCTACCCTTGCAACTGAGATGGGCGCTTTACAAGATAGGATCACATCAACAAAGCATGGCTCAATCACTTCAGTTCAAGCTATCTACGTCCCTGCTGACGATTTAACAGACCCTGCGCCTGCAACTGCATTTATCCATCTTGATGCAAACACAGTTCTTTCCAGACAGATTGTTGAAAAAGGGATATATCCAGCAGTTGATCCTCTTGATTCTTCTTCAAGGTTATTAGCTCCTGAACTAGTGGGAGAAGAACATTATAATGTAGCAATGGAAGTAAAACGAATACTACAGAAATATGCTGATTTGCAGGATATAATTGCAATTCTTGGTATGGAAGAGCTTTCAGAAGAAGACAAACTCCTCGTGCAGAGAGCTAGGAAAATTGAAAGATTTCTATCACAGCCATTCTTTGTAGCAGAACAATTTACAGGCTCTCCTGGGAAATATGTTAAATTAGAAGATACAATAAAAAGCTTTAAGGGGCTAATTGATGGAGAGTATGATCACCTACCTGAGCAATCGTTCTATATGGTAGGCGATATTGAGGAAGCTGTCCAAAAGGCAGAAAAATTGAAATCAGGCAGCTAATAATTACTATGGAAAGAAAAATCGAATGCAGCATTGTAACACCAGACAAAATTATATTCGAAGGACAGGCCGAATATGCTGTTGTTCAGGCTTTTGATGGAGAAATGGGATTCCTTTATAATCATGCACCACTGATCTCAGAACTGGGAATAGGGGAGATTAGACTTCGGAATAATTCAGATATACAATATCTAGTTGTTGAAGGCGGTTTTGTTGAAATTAGGGATAACGTGCTTAATGTTCTGGCAGATAATGCCTATATTAAGAAAGACTTATCAAAAGAACAGATTGAACAGGATATTAAAGAGTTGAAACAAACATCAATAAGTGAAACTGATTTGAAAAAAATGAATTTCGAGGTTGAATTAACTAAACTTAAAGCAAGACTTAAGGTCGCTTCAAGATAAATTCCTAAATATGAAGCTCTGAAAGCTTCTTTTTTCTTTCCTCCTATCTCGTATTAAAGTTATAACATCATCAATTTGATTGAATAGCTTTATAATTAAGTATATCCTTATACTCACACTCACGAAAGGCAAGAGCATAGAAATCGTCTTCCGTGCAGAACTGGACAAGCTCTTCTGAGAGATATATACTAGCCAATATCGGTATTATTTTTTATCGCTATATTCAGGAAAGAGTAACTTAAATCTTTCTGTAGTATTATGAAAAGCTGTTATATTATCTTTTGCAGGCGACGTCTTTGCTTCAACCAGAAACAACATGTCCTCGCTTATTGCAATTACATCGAACTCTCCTTTCATTTCGATTACTTTTTTATATCTTCTGAACTTTACCGCAAAATCAATAACTTCTCTTTTGAAATATTTATTTACAGCAAGCCTTACTGCAGGAGACATTATATCCTCTACAATAGTGCCTAATTTATTTGATAATGCGCCCCATTGCTTGTTCATTTCCTTTTGATCATTTCTGCTTTCATCCTTAAATTCCTTCATTTCACGGGATAACATCCCCAATTCTCTTTACGAGTTTATTTGCTCCTCAACTAGTAGCTTCATCGTTTCCTCAAAATAACCTACTCGTACTCTCAATTCAGGCATTATTAATTTCTTCCTGTTCTAATAGTGTAAATATAATAGAAGACACCTTTTGGCAATAAAAATAAGTTATATTTATATCATAATTAAAAAACACCTGTATGGCTAAAAATTATGAATCTTATAATCTGATGGCGTCATTTCTGATAAATAATAATGACAAATAACTCTTATAAAAACAGAAAAATATACCGATAACTTTTAAAAATAGGTAATGAGAGTATCATTATAAAAAAATAGTCAGAGGAAAATGAAAAATGAATCAAATCATAAATAATCTAAACAATATACTCAAACAAGAGATAGAAATCTTCATTAAACTTTACAAATTAGAAGAGGAAAAATCTCATGCAATCCTAACAAAAAACGGTAAAATTCTTGAGTTAACAACCTCTCGACAAGAGGAACTGCTCAAAGCTATTGAGCCATTTGAAACTGCAAGAACCGAAATAATTCAAAATTACAGGGATAGTACCTCATCAAACGAGATAGAAAAAGATATCACCTTAAAAGATGTCATAGTTGAGGAAGAATGTGCAAATGATATTTTACAATATGGGGCTAAGCTTAGAATGCTTCTTATGAAATTAAAATCTCTTCAAGAGGCAAATCAAAGAATGGCGCTGGATAATATTGAGTATTTTAATATCGCTATACGTGAATTAAGTAATTCAAATCATCTTGAAAGCGGTTATTCTGAGAAAGGCAAGGAAACAGTTAGTTTGTCTAATCCATTGCTGTTCAATCAAAGGGTGTAAAGGAGTTATATTATGAATTCCACATTTATGGGCATAGAGATAGGGAAAAGAGGACTTGCCTCGCATCAACAGGCTCTCAATGTAACAGGTCATAATATTTCAAATGCAGCGAATAAGGAATATTCACGCCAGAGGGTTGTAATTACCGCAGCAGAACCCCTCTATCTACCAGCGCTTAACAGGGCAAACACAGCTGGAAATATTGGTCAAGGGTCTGAAGTAGCAGCTATTGAAAGGATAAGAGACAGCTTTATTGATGACAGGATAACTGTAGAAAAAGATGTGATGGGTTACTGGAGAGCAAAGAACGATTTTATCTATCAGATCGAAATAGTATATAATGAACCTTCTCCTGAATCTTTAAGAAGCCGTTTGGATGAACTCTGGAAAAGCTGGGAAGAATTGTCAAAATATCCAGAAGAAAGATCAACAAGAGAGGTTGTAAAGCAGAAAGCTGTGCATCTATCTAATGAAGTTCGACATATTTACAGACAATTGTACGATTTACGGGTGGATGCTGACAGGCAGGTGGTGGACCGTGTAAAAAAGATAAATATGTACGCAAGGGATATCAGGGATCTTAATGAAAGGATACTAAAATCAGAGGCTGTTGGGGATAATCCAAACGACCTGAAAGATAGAAGAGATGCATTGATTGACAAACTTTCAGAAATTGTTAATATATCTATTGGTAGAAGTGATAAAGATGAGCTTATTGTATATATTGGAGGTGAGAACTTAGTTCAAGGGGAGATAATAAGACCCCTTGCTGCTGTTATGAATGAAGATAATAATGGATTTCACGATGTGCTATGGAAGGACAGCCTGAAAGATATAACCCTGAAAGGTGGTGAACTTGCAGGGTTTCTAGAGGTTCGCGATGAGATATTAAGAGATAATATAAATGATATTAATTCATTTGCTATAAACCTGACAGACCTTACAAATGAGGTACATAGAGATGGATTTGGCAAAAATGGAGAGACAAATATTGATTTCTTTAGACATACAATTATTAGTGATAATATTGAGGGTAACCATGACTTAAACAATGATGGCGTGCTGGATGTCACTGCCATTTATAAGGTTTCAGGGAATAATAAGATAGATGCATCAGCAGCCATTGGAATAAAAGGAGTGCTAACATTTGTAACCAATACCGAGATGGAAGCTGACGTTCAGATAGACTATTCTGAAAATGACACTGTAAATACTGTAATCGAGAAGATAAATGACTCAAAACTTGGTGTAGCTGCATATATAGACCATAATGGGCAACTTTCATTAAAAGGAACAATTGCAAAAGACATTGATAAAAAGAACTTTATTTTACGACATCTTGAAGACTCTGGTCAATTTTTAGTCGGCTTAACTGGAATATTGAAGCAAAGCGGAGCAGCAGGTTCGTTTGATTACAGAAGGGTAAATGATATAATTAAATTACTACCGGATCGTGAACATATTACAATAACGCCTCAGTATAATCCTGCTTCACATATGGCAGTATCTGACAGCATCTTTAACGATATTGATAAGATATCAGCAGGACAGGGCAAAGATATAGGAGGAACAGGGGATTTCAACACTAGCAATGGCGTTGGTGATGGCACAAATGCCCTTCGCATTGCGAATCTGCGTCATAAGAATGGGATGGTAGACTTTAATGCAACCTTTAATGAATTCTATACCTCTCTTATATCAAGGATAGGGTCACAAGGTGAAGAGGCAGAGGATAGAATAAAAAACCAGGAAACGCTTCTCAAGAATCTCACAAATCTTCGGGAGTCGGTTTCTGGCATAAATCTTGATGAAGAGATGGCAAGCATGATAGCCTTTCAACATGGTTATAATGCATCAGCAAGAGTAGTTTCTACTTTTGACAAAATGCTCGAGACTATAATTAGAATGGGGGCATAAAATATGCATAGAATAACAAACCAGATGATGAATAATACAGTTGTCTTTAACTTGAACAAACAGAAATTTGAGATGGATAAGATACAAAATTCATTATCAACAGGTAAAAATGTCCGTGTCCCTAGAGACAATCCTATTGCAACAACGAATCAGATGCTATACCGCTCACGAATAACAGAGATTGAACAATTTCTTTCAAATATTGATGAAAGCCGATCTAAACTGGCAGAGATAGATACAGCCTTGCAATCAGTTGTAAATATTTTTCAAAGGATAAGGGTGTTAACAGTACAGGGAGCTAACGGCACATATACCACTTTTGAAAGGAAGGAAGCTGTTGCAACAGAGGTAAATCAACTTTTAGAAGAGATGCTTGCTATCGCAAACACACACAGCGCGACTGGCAGAACGATTTTCGGAGGACATCAAACAGGAACTGAAAGCGCTCCTAATCCCTTTGTACCTATCTATCAGACCCTATCTGCTGGCAACCAAGGTGATATGATGACAGGCGTCGAATACAGGGGTAACACTGGTCAGATGACAAGAGAAATTGCTAAAGGCGAATATATGGACGTAAATATCCCCGGGAATATTGCATTCTGGGCAACCAATCAGATACTCTCATCCAATAGGGACAGCAGACAATATGTTTCAGAAACAAACCAGGCCATAGGGATTGACGGAAAGGAGATCAACATATCTGCCGGCGACAATGTAGATATAATAATTGATAAAATAAATAATGCAGGCATTAGCGTAAAGGCATTAAAGGGCGGAAGAAACAATATAATTCTTGAAACCACAACACCTCATCAAATTTGGCTTGAGGATGTTGGTAGCGGAAGAGTTCTAAAAGACCTTGGTCTTCTAAGCACAGAATTCCCCAATCCCCCAAACAATATTGATCCTACTGTAACAATTAACGGTATGTCTGTTTTTGAGATGATGATACAACTAAGGGATGACCTTATTAAGGGTGATGTTGAGCTGCTTGGAGGACGTGATTTAGGCATGATCGATATGGCATTGGAAAATTCACTTAAACTAATTGCCTCAACAGGAGCGAAACAAAATAGAGTTGATGGGGTTGCTAATAGAGAGGAGGCAAATAAGGGGAATGTGCTTGAAATGCTCTCAAAAAATGAAGGTATAGATGTTGCAGAAACGATTATGAATTTCAAATGGCTTGAGTCAGTGCATCAATATGCTCTTGCAGTCGGCGCAAAGACTATAATGCCAACGCTTATGGATTTTCTAAGATAATTTGTGACTGCTAAGCTATATTTAAAAATGAGGTATAAAAAAGGGGGATGTGGAGATTATTGAGTTATGGAGATGATAAAAGTGTTTTAAATTTTCTCAATCTCTTCCATCACTTTATCTCCTTTTATTACACTTTTATAAAAGTTCAAAATATTCAAGCAGTTAAGAGATAGCTTAGTAGTCCTGATAGATAATTCAATAAAATTATTTATTAAAATAATAATTGACTATTCCGTAGTGATGGTACAGAATAGTCAATTATGATAATTAAAAGAAACATCATAGATTCATTATATGATGAGTTTAACAGAAGAGAGATATCTATCCTGCTTGGCGCAAGACAGGTAGGAAGAACATTTTTGCTGAATAAGCTTAAGGAAAAAGCCGTCTCGAAAAAACTTCGCGTGCGTTCCTACAATCTTGAGATTCCTGCAGATATAATTAAATTTAATAAACCGGATGTTGATATATTCGAAGAGTTAACACGTGATGTTGATATCCTCTTTATTGATGAATTCCATTATCTCGAAAATGCTTCAAAATTATTTAAGGCGATTTACGACAGCAAAAAAAGGGTAAAAATTTTTGCTTCAGGTTCTTCATCTATTGAAATTCATAAGCACTTGAAGGAGAGTCTTGCAGGCAGGCGTCTTGTTAGCCGGATATATCCGCTAAGCTATGATGAATTTTTACAAAGAGGAGCAACCAAGAAATCTTTTGAGACATATTTGCTTTACGGAGGTTTGCCGGGACTTATACATCATAATAAAAAAGAAGAAAAAATTCGTTTGTTAAACGAGATACTGGAAACCTATATTCAAAAGGATATAAAATCACTAATTAAAGAAGAGAACATCAGAGCTTTCAATACACTGCTATACTTATTAGCTGAAAACCAGGGCTCTGTTACCGCGCTCAGCAATCTGGCAAGTGATGTTGGATTAACTGCAAAAACAATAAATAATCATCTCTCAATATTAGAACAAACCTATATTCTATTTCCTCTATATTCATACGCCAAAAACATAGGCAATGAACTAAAAAAATCTAAGAAATACTATTTTTATGATTTAGGAATACGGAATGTACTTCTAAAAGATTTCAGCCCTATAAACCAAAGGAATGATGCTGGTGTATTAAATGAATCATTTATTTTTTTACAATTGCAAAACCGGTTGAAGCCGAATATGGAATTAAAATTCTGGCGGAATAAACAGGGAGATGAGATAGATTTTGTTATATTAATAAATCGAAAGCCCTTTCTTATTGAAGTGAAAACAAATATTAACAGGCTGGAAATCCCAACTGCCATGAAGACTTTCATTAAAAAATATCCTGAAACAATGGGAGGAGTAGTTTTTTCAAACAACATAAAGGGCAAATTGGAATTTTTAAATAAAAGTATTGTCTTTATGTCCCATAATAAGATAAATGAATTTATTGATGAATTCGTAAGTTCAAACTGATTTTGGAGAAATGCATTTTAGCGAAAGGCGCATAGAAGATAGAAGGAATGCAAGCTGCCTTCACAAGTTGAATTTTTACGCTGTATAGCTGTAAAAAATTATTGTTTTTTATGCTAAATTAGTACCTCGGAAGATAAAATTAGCTTTGCCTATCCTTACCTCATCCCAATCGATCAGTTGTTTAGGACGTAAAAGCTTTTTATCATTTATAAAGGTCCCTGTATCTGACGCAAGATCAAAAAGATAGTAATAATCATTCACAGCTTTTATCTTAGCATGTATCGGAGAAACAGCTTTACTTTTTATTATCACATTATTTCCTTCTTCGCTTCCGAATGTGAAGTCACCAGGTGTAATTCTAATCTTATTCCAATTCCCTGATTTATCTTTTTGCATAAGCCAGGATTTTGAATAGTTACGATCTGATGTTGCTATTACAGAGGGAATGTGATTCTCATCCGAGGAATTTATTTCACAACAATCATCGGTTTTATTATCAGGATACATTTTCACAATATTCGCCGATTGTGTGAGCGTCTCAATTAGGTTGTTATTTTTTCTAAAAGAATAAACTACAATAAAGATAAGAAGAGCAATTAATAATAATATCAAGGATATTAGTAATATCTCTGAGAGTGACGGCATATATATAAGGTTAATTTTTTTCTTTATTTCAAGATTAGCGCTTGCCTGATCTCTTAAGTGATCATATTTTAACCTGACATCAATAGTGTGAGCCTTTCCATCAGGTTCGAGTATTGATTGATATTTGACAATATATTGACTTTTAATCCTGTTTAATATCGTATTATACATGCTATCAATTGCTCCATTCCCATTGCTGAATATCAGATTACCACCTGTTAATTTGGAGATTCTAGCTAATGTATTTATATGTTCTGATGATTTTAGACAAATAAAATAAATTGGTATTGACGCCTCTTTTGAGTAAGCAATAATATCTTCTATTCTTACACTGCTACCTTCATCTCTTCCGTCAGTAAATACAATGACAGCTTTTTTAGGGACATCTGCTTTGTGAAGAAGATCAATTGAATCATAGATGCAATTATAAAGCAATGTCTTCTTCCCATGGGTTGTTATCCTTTCTATTTTCTTGTAAATATCTAGTTTATTACTACTGAAGTTTGAAAGAAGCGTAACATCATCATTAAATCTAAAAAGGGCAATCTTATCCATTGGCCCTATACTGTTAGCAATTTCTTTAGCTGATTTTTTTATTTCCTTAAGAAATATTTTACTAATACTCCTACTTGAATCTATTGAGAAAACTAATGAAAGAAATCCTTTGGTTTTAGACTGGCTTTTTACCTTTATATAATTAACCCTATATCCATCCTCATAAACCTGTATATTCTCTTCATTTAATCCTGTTATTAGCGAGTGATCGATATTTTGAATTGTAAGGAAAATATTTATTTTAGGAAAGGCAGACTCTGAATCAATTCTATTTATCTTTAAGAAAGGACCGGCATAAACAGATGATTCAACATTTAATAAGAATGGGAGGGTAAATCCAACAGATAATAATATTGCTATCCTTATAAGTAATAATTTCATTATATTTATGATCCACTTCAAAATCGTCAGCATCTCTACTCACTAGGGTATAGTATAATTATAATATATATTATCGGAAGATATTTCTTTTAATGCAATATTTTTATTTGAGTCTTTTGCGCTTTAAGATAGCTTATTTCCTTTGTGCTATTAAAGTAATATTATGAACTGCTTGATGCGCATTTCAATATTAGATGCTCAAGAAAATATATTTAGATTCATGGAAGGGGGATTAAATAAATACTTAATTTTCAGTTTATCTAATTACTCAAGATTCTACAACTTACTTGTTTCCTGTAATAATTGATGCCTATAATTATTAGTTTAAACCGATTGAAATTGATCTTTGGGTTTTTTAGAGAACCAAGCATTAAACAATATTTGTATTAATAAAAAAGTCACCAATTAATCCCTCATCAAGCATGGTAATTAGTGCATTAGTTTTCTGTTCAATGGCTTTAGGCTCTTCATTATTCATTTCTAGTAATTGAAAATATTCATCTGCAATATTTAAGGCTGATAAGATCGCGATTTGTATCATATTTGCATCTGTTATATTATTACTGACCTCCTTCATCCTGTTATCAACAAATTCAGCTAATTGAATAATATATTCAGGAGGGGCATCCCCCTTAATGTTGTAGGTATTCCCAAAAATATTTACTTTAGCTTTGCTTTCCACTACTGCCTCCAATAATCATTTAACTATTGTTAAATGACAATATATCTGTAAGAAGGGCATTATTAGATTTCTAATGATCCTTAGTAAAGATACTAGAAAAATCGATCGATATTATTACATTTATAAATTCTATAAATTTAATTACTTCGAGTCCTCTTCCTCAATGATCAAAAAATCTTCATCATCAGAAGAATCACCATCCAGAAATAATTCCTTTGTTTCATTAGAACTTAACTCTGATTCATCAACTATAACTAACTGCTCATCTACATCGTCTATTACTATCTCCTCATCATCCTCTTCCAGAAGTATTATATCATCCTCTTCTTCCTCAATATCATCTGTCTCTATAACAACATCATCAAGATCTTCAGATTCATCATCAATAATAATTATATCTTCTTCATCGTCAGATAGTTCATCTACTTCTTCAATTTCAAGAGTTTCAACCTTTATTTCCTCTTCATCTGAAGGTGTTTCGTCATCTGATTCATCATCCACAATCTCGATCATTTCTTCATCTGAAGCTTCTATATCCGAAGGGCTATCTTCTTCATCTAGAATAATTTCTTCAGAATCGATCTCATCCTCTAATGATATTTCTTCTTCGAATGATGGAGATTCTTCTTCAATTATAAGATCAGAGGAATCATCAATTTTCTGAGGTTCACTAATTATTTCCATACTATCATCGATGACATCATCCTGTTGAATTCCAGAGGATCTATCATACTCTTCGTCCGATTCAGAAGCTGGAGCAGGACTGTCCTTTACACTATCGAACTTTGATAATAACTCAACAATTTTCTTCTCTAATAATTCTTCTCTTTCCTTCATCTCCGCTAGTTCTTTAACTGCGGCGTCTAACTCCTTCTGAATTTTTGCAACCTCTTGTTCCTTTTCATCAAGGTTCAATTTAGCATCTTCTAACTGAGCCTGCAAGGAATCATTATCAGCCTCAAGTTTAGCGTTTTCAGCTCTTAAATCACTAATTAGTTGTAAAGCCTTTAAAATCCTGCTTTCTAGCTCTTCAAGTTGTTGCATAGAAATCATTATGATACCTCCAACAATATCGATTCATTCCATATATCCTTAAATTCTCAGAACAAAGGAAAAAACAGCAAAATACAGATTTCACGATTAAATTTACAAACAAATTAAACGCCTTCGGCGCTAAAAAGGTGCAAGTTAGGATCTCGATCTTCCTTGTCTCAGCCTGCGACTGTAGATCTATCACAGACACTTCCCTTGTTCACCTTTTTTGTAGAATCTGGGATTCAAGGAGGTAAGTGAAAAAGGTAACCACCCATATCCGATATCCCAGGTTTATTTCTGATTTCTTAACACATTATTAAGTATAATATATATATAAAAACCGATTTTAATTTCTGATATGATAAAAAATTATATTTATTCTTCTTTAGAAAAGTATATCTGTTTATCTTTTCGGCTATTTTTTTAATTTACTATAAAAGATAAATTATAAAAATAAATCATCATTATAAATAATAAAGAAAATCACTTAAACCTGAAGGATTGTACAATAGTATAATCGTAAAAAAAGCAATATATAATAATTGTTAATCAAATTGTTCTAAAATTGCAAGCTAAAATCAAATCCAATTATATGTTTTATATATTTTTTTTCATTCCTTAAATTTTTTATGTAATGTAACCCGACAAATGTTGATCGTAGGAAATATCGGCATCCCATCGATAACAAGGTTGGATTAATTCCAGCCCCTTCAATAGAGATATTATCAGTCTCACTATTGTTATTTCTAAATAACACATTTGCATTAAAAAATTCTATATAAGGTATAATTGGGGAAAAAATATCTGTATTTAAAG
>JAXHTB010000320.1:0-4751 GCA_034190185.1 Spirochaetota bacterium
GAAGCAAATTAAAATAATATAACTAAAATTGCAACAGTCGTCAAGTATTTTTTGAAAAAAAAACTACAAACTTAAAAAATACTCTATAAATTATGTCCAGGCTTCTTACTAATATCCAAAATCTCAAATAATACCTATAAACACTACAATTCAAATAATAATTGCAAACAGCTTATCTATCAATAATTTTTAAGTAGTTACCTTTCAATATGCTGGATATTATTTAAAATAAGTTTATAACTATAAATTGCATATTGAAAATAAATTCAATTTAACTATAATATATTATCTGATCCTGATCTATCTTCTTCACCGTGAAAAGTTTACAGTTTGATAAATGTATAACTTTATTGTTTATTTGGCAAGATATTTAAATGAATAATTTGCAATCCTGAATATATCATTATTCTCTAAAGTAGCACTTGCATCCTTGTTTACAAACTCAATTTCATAATCCCCTTCAACAACAACAATACACCTGCCTTCTCCCTGTTTCCCAACAGCCTTTATCGCAAAGGGTTTAGAAATATCGATGTCGCTAATCTTTAGCTGACAATCAATACTTCTTCCAACCTTAATTTCACGAATATTAAATGCGGACATGTCAAATATCCTAATATTCGGCTCAATAACTGTATGATCCCAGTATTCTAATCTTCCAATTACTGCTACTTCAAATAATCTTTTAAAGAAAAATACCAGAAAAACTATTATTCCAGCTATTATTAAAAATAACAGTAAAGGTAATAAAACAGAACTCCAAAATTTTGCAAATGAAGTAGAAGCCCCTTCAGTATCTTCAGTATCTTTAGTATCTTTATCGTCACTATGTTCTATGATTTTACTTTTTTCTACAATCATTTTATCAACACTAGCCTTCAAATCCTCTTGAATACTCTTTTCAAGGCTCTTTTCTGCATCAATAATCTTTGTAAATCCAGATACCTGTTTTAATTCCTTTTGTAGTTGAATAAGCCCCTTATTCTTTTTCAAATCTCCCAAATTAATGAAATATATAAACCAATCTTTACCCTTATATGCTCCTGCAACATCCTTGATCAGTAATCTATTTTTACGCTTGCCAGGGGGCGGATCATCAAGGGCATCGGTTAGAATCACAATTACCCTCTGGCGATCTTTATCTTTATTCTCAAGAGTCTGAGCCTCCTTCAGAACCCTATCAACCATCTCCATCGTATAGGTCCATGCCCCCTTAGCCTCAATCAATGATAGATACTTGCTTATAATAGTTTTATCATTATTATTATCTATATAAACTGTTGGATAAGTCTTTACAGTTGTATCGAAAGTAATAAAGGTAAAACTATCTCCATCATTAAGTTGATTGATAAAACCTGATAAACTCTTCTTCACCCTTGAAAGGATGTTTTTCCCACCATAACCAACCATACTTAGTGATGTATCCAAAACAACGATCAGATCCTTGCTCCCTCCTGATGAAGAGCCATTGCTACCACAATTATTAATAGATACAACAAATATAAATATTATACTTAGAATTAACAATTTATTTGAATTCATTATCCTTTTCATAACGAACTCCTTATATAATTTTTCAATAAATGAAAAGTTAAATATATTTTATTTCAAGTCAATTTAATATACTATTATTTGAATGTCAAGTAGATTATCTACTCATTCAACATTTGCAACTTGTAAAACCTATAAATATAAATAATAAATTATTTCTATATCTTTTTTTCGAAAATAATATTGAATATTCTATTATAACCTATTAAAATTCAATTAATAAATATTTTTTATAATGATATAATTACGGATAAAAACTGATATATTTTTAGTATTGATAGAATTTTATCATACAATGAATAATCATACAAAATTAAATAAATAATCATAAATATATTAAACTTAAAACCTCTCCTTGGGAGGCAAAATCTAAAAACGTTTATGAATATGTCGGTTTGCATATGAAAATTATACAGAAACTATTATTTCTTTCTATATTTTACTGGTTAACAATAACCTTATTCCAGGTTCATATCTATTCAGAATTCCTTGTTCAAGAAGATGAGGAGAATATAAAAAACAAAATCCCAAAAATTATTGTAACTGATATTCAGGCTGAACCTGTTCCCGACATTAATGGAGCCATTCGAATAACATGGAATTTCCCAGATGATACAGAGGACGATTTTATTGTCGGCAGATCTAAGGAACCTATGAATTCAATAGAAAACGCTCTAATTGCAGAGTCAATTGCAGTAGTTAATTCTAAAGCAAAATCAACAGTAATTGACTCAAATCTTCCACCTGGTGAATATTATTACTCAATATTTTCAAAAAAAAAGATAATGGATAGGGAAATAGAATTCTATCCGAATGAAAACTATACAACAAGTCCGGCAATCATTGAGAAAAAGATACAAACTCAATATATACCTACTACTAAAAAACAGATCTTACCAAAACAAGTCACACTGATTCATTCGAGAGTTCTAAAAAAAAGATGGGTACTAATTACATGGAGGAAATACGAATCCAAAAACTTAATATATACAATATACAGAGGTAACAGTCAATTAGATACGCCTGAGAAGCTCAAAAGCGCGAAAAAGGTTATTCAAATAACTAATAATAAAGAAGGTTTTGTTGATAAGAGCATCTCAAAAAGTGGAACATATTTCTATGCGGTAACAACAAAAGATTTTGAAGGCAATGAGGACCTCCGTTTAATACCAGATCAAAGCTATACAACATCAGGTGTCTATATCTCTATTAGAAAAAGAAGGAATGTATCTAATATTGAAGCTAAAATGTCCGATCATAACTCTATTAGAATTAGCTGGAATACTGCCGGATCTAGTGTAGCTGAATATTTAATATACAAACATAATTCACCAATCTCCAATGCTGGAATACTTGCCTCTGCAACTTTTGTGGACAGAGTACAATCAGAAACTTCTTATTATATTGATAAATTTCCAGGTTTTGGGAATAGATACTATGCTGTTCTTATTAAACTTGCGGATGGAACATTAGACACTATATTGCTAAAAAATATTAATTATACTACAGAGCCAATTATTGTCGCCAAGCCTATTCAGATAAAATCGATCTCAACAGAAACTGAAGATAACAGGGTGATTATAAGATGGATGCTGCAAGGAAGCGCTGGAAACAGAAATTATAAAATAGTCAGAAATGAGTCACAAATCAAGTCCATTGATGATGTTGAAAATTCTTTTACTGTAGACTATGTTGATATTATAGATCAGAATAAAATATATGATAATCCTCCTTCAGGACAATATTACTATGCTATTACGCCACAATATTTAAAAAGAAACAAAGAATATAAATTATTTAATAATGTAAATACAACTATAAAACCGATAATTATTGAAAGAGCAGAAACAAAACCAAAAAAAATTATAAAAAAAACTAAAAAAAAGATTACAAAAATTATAAAAAATGAAGAAAAAATAAAAGTGGAAAAGAGTTCACTTAAGTATCCTATTAACAAAATATTACAGGACTTCTTTTTCGCTCAAAAATATAATATTGCAATAAAAGAGTTAAAAAATATTATAAATAACTCTAATAATAAACATGAGGTCGCTAAAGCAAAACTATTTATTGGAAGATCATGGCTTGAAAAAAAATATTATAAAATTGCTTTAAAATATTTTTTACTACCTGATGTCATGGTATATTTTCCAGTTGAATCGAAATGTTGGTATGAAAATGCGTTATTAAAAATAGAATAAAATAAATAATAATTTCCTTAGGAGTCTTTTAAATGAATTATAGAACCTTGATCGGAGTAATTCTCTTTTTATTAGGAGTTGTTCTGCTATTGTACTATAGTTATATAATTAAACCAGAAAGAAATGCAAATGAATTAGTTAGAGAAGCAAAACTAACATTTGAAAGAGGTGATAAAAATTCTATTAATCAGGCAGTTAACATCTTAACAAAAACAATTGCAAAATACCCAAAATCTAATGCAGCAGTTGAAGCATACTATTACATTGGAAGATGTTATGAAAAGCAGGGACTTAATAGGCTAGCCTATCTAAAATATAATTATATACTAAAGAATAACTCCAAAAATCTAACAAAGGAACTTAAAAAGGACCTGCTTGTAAGATTTGCACATTTAAATATATTAAAACAATATTCAGATGAAGCAGTTAATCAATTATTTACCCTTCTTAATCACTCTGTCAACAAGGAATTCAGAAGCCGTATATACAGTGAACTCGGGCATATATTCCTTAAAACCGGCAAATATAAAAAAGCCAGAAAAATGTTCGAAATCGCAATTACCGAAAAAGGGAACAATGAAGATGCAATTCTTGGAAAAGCAAGAGCTAATAAACGAATGGGATATGAGAAAAAGGCCTATGACCTGTATGAATACTTTCTTGAATACTTTGGAGCTATTAGCCAATATACAAAAGACGTAAAAAAAGCATACCAAGAACAAGCGTACAGAAGCGGTTTGACAGCTTTTAGAAAAGGACGATATTATGATGCAATATCTTTTTTCAATAGGGTATTAAAAAACTTCCCAAATTACAAAAGAACTGAAAATTCACTCTACTGGATTGGAGAAAGTTATTATGCCATGAAGAAATTCGATACTGCAATCAGTTATTTTAATCGTACTCTAACGAATTCTTTTTATCATAAGGATCATGATGCCCAGATAAAGAAGGGATATTCATATTTTATGAGCAAACGCTTTGATCTCGCTGCAAAAG
>JAXHTB010000321.1:0-4747 GCA_034190185.1 Spirochaetota bacterium
TAGTTAAAGAGATAGCAAAGGTGAATAAATGACTGCCTGTTATTGATCGATTAGCAAATAGGATTTCGATTATTCAGTCGTTTATTATCATAAATATATGTATATTTATTAATACTTCTGAGGATATGGAATGCATTCAGAAGCAACGAATATCAAAGAAAACATAATTTTATAAAAGAAGTGAATAAAATAATATCTAAAAAATTGATACTCTTTATAGTATTCTTACTCTTCCCCTTTTCTGTAATCTATCCCTTTGGCAAGAACAAGGTTAATAGAGAAGTCTTTAATTGGAATATTATGAAGACTATACACTTCGATATCTATTATCCCTATGGCATTGAGGAGCTTGCTATCAATGCAGCTAGAATATCAGAAGAGGCATACGTTCATCTTGCAAATTATCTTAAACATGAACTAACAGAGGTAATTCCTATTATAATATATCCTTCTCATATAGACTTTCAGGAAAACAATATTATTCCGCAGATATTAGGAGAGGGAACCGGTGGATTTACCGAGGTTTTTAAGAGCAGGGTAGTAACACCTTTTACTGGATCCTACAATGAGTTCCGTCATGTTTTGACTCACGAGCTCGTTCACGCCTTTCAGTATAATATTCTTATCAATGATACATCAGGCGAAAACCTTTCCCGATTTTCATTATCTAGAGTTCCTCTCTGGATAATGGAGGGCATGGCTGAGTATCTTTCGATCGGTTATGACGAGACTGCTGATATGGTTATGAGGGACGTTCTGTTTAATGACAAGTATGCAAGTTTAATGGACCTTACAAAGCTTTATATAAGAAGTCCATATCTTCTCTATAAGGAGGGGCAAGCATTCTTCTATTTCCTTGAGGAAAAATATGGGAAAGAGAAGATTGGAGAGCTTTTAAGGGATATCAGGGATATTTCAAATTTCAATAAAGCCTTAAAAATCGGCACTGGAAAAGAGATAAAGGAGTTAAGTCTAGAATGGATACGATACTTTAAAAAACGATACTATCCAATAATAAAGGGAAAAAAATTTGATGAGGAAGAGGGGGAGCAACTCACCTTTCATCAGAAAACACGATCTATGTTTAATGTATGCCCTGCGGTCTCACCCGATGGAAGGGAAATAGCATATTTAACAAATAGGGATATTTATTCAACAGTTTCCATTATTACAGTAAAGAAAAAAAAGAACAGAGAAAGAAAGATTCGTTCAGTGCTTCAGGGAGATACAAGCTCAAAGTTTGAGGGTATGCATCTTCTCAGTAATAATCTGTCATGGAGTAGTGATGGAAAATATATTACACTGGTATCACAGTCCAGAGGTCGGGACGTTATATTTATGCTTGATCAGAAGGATGGTTCAATTGAAAAGGAGATACAAGTTCCATTCAGATCTGTAAAAGATCCCTCATTATCGAAGGATGGCTTTCTTGTTGCCTTTATAGGGCAGCTCAACTCTTTTGCAGATCTATATATCTATGATATAAAAAAAAGTGAATTGCAGAGAATAACTAATGATCTTTATTCAGAGAGATACCCTTGTATTTCAAAGGATAACAATTATATTATTTATTCTTCGAACTGGAATAAGGATGGAGATTATGAGAGGGATGATTATAACATCTTTAAATTCGATTTAAAGACAAGAACTAGAACACTGATAATTGGTGAGGAAGGGAATGATCTTCAGGCAGACATTTCAGCGGATGGAAGTAAGATCATATATATATCAAATAGAGCTGGAATATATAATGCCTATCTATATGATATCAGAAGTGGGGAGGGAAAGAAAATAACAGATGTGCTGTGTGGAATTTTTTACCCTCGCTGGTTTCCTGATAATAGAAGAGTAACCTTTGTCTCATATCAAAATATAGGTTATGACCTATTTGTTAAGGAGATAAAGAGTACTGAAGAGACAGATAAGAAAGAGTCGAATATTAAGGATACAGAGCATGTTAGGGTCAATTATCCCCTTTCATATTTTAACCTTTCAGATGCATTTTTTGAGGAATATACAACAAAGGTAAATCCTGATTTAATGCTTATGGGTATTGCAGCTACCTGGGGATACGGATTTGCAGGTTTTGTGCGTATGTCGATCTCTGATTATCTTGGAGATCACAGGGTTGTGGTTTCAAGCGATTATCTAAGGTACAGGGATGAGGGCGATATAAATTATGATGCTGCATATTATTATCTTAGATATAGATGGGATTTTGGACTTGGAATATTTCATCAAAGCAATCCTTTTGGCATAATAACGCTAAACAGTATCAATGATCTTATTCATAATATTTACTGGGATACCCGATATATAAATCATAAGGGGGTATATTCAATAGCTATGTTCCCCTTTTCAAAATTCTTTAGATTTAATATTAAAGCAACTTCAAGCAGGTACGAGATAAATTATTCAGCTTCCAGCAACAGAACTGATACATATGCAAACCTGAATCAGTTATCTCTTTCAATGAATTACGATAATGTTCTGTGGGGTTATATGAATCCTCTTGATGGGATGAGGGGAAGGGTGGAGATTGAGCAGAGCCTAAATGTAACAGGACAAGATTACAGCTATACCACCATAGATATTGATATTAGGAGGTATTTCCTTTTAAGCAAAAGGTATGTAATTGCGCTACGCGGAAGCGGTGGGAAGATCTTCGGCAGGGACAGCGATAATTTCCGATACTATATAGGAGGTTTCAGTACCCTAAGGGGACATCCCTTTTTTGAGTATGATGGGAAAAATGTGTTTCTATTCAGCTCAGAATTTCGATTTCTATTTATTGAAGGAATAAAATTTGGCTGGCCCTTATTCTTTCGAATGGGAGGAATCGGGGGCGTTCTGTTCGCAGATTGCGGTTCTGCATGGGATGAGCATTTCGATTTTTTCGATTCTGAAACTGGGAAATTCGATGATTTTAAAGCTGATATAGGATTCGGATTTAGGCTTGCGCTTTATCCTGTTATAATTTTGAAGCTTGACTATGCATGGCCATATTATTACAATTCCTTTGGAAAAAGGGATATTATTTTTAGTCTAGGATTTGAGTATTAGGGGTAATCGTTCAACGTTATCCGTTCACCGAAAATGCACTTCTGGATTGTGGATATTTTTACTTTCCTAAGTGATTTTTTGAGTTCCTATCACTAATTATCAGTTGATAATTATCTGTTATCTTTTTAAATAGGATAACGGTGAACTATTACTATTAGGTGATTTATATGAAAAAGAAAGCAGAAATAACAAGAAGAACGAGTGAGACAGATATTGTATTAAAGCTATATCTTCATGATGTTAACGAATCGATAATTAACTCTGGCGCGCCATTTTTTGATCATATGCTGTATTCAATGTCAAAACATGGCAAATTTTTTCTGGATTTGGACTGTAGTGGAGATTATGAGATTGACGACCATCACAGTATTGAAGATATTGGCATATGTTTAGGCATGGCATTTGACGAAGCACTGGGAGACAGAACTGGAATTATCAGGTTCGGACATGCTGTTGTGCCCATGGACGAAGCTCTGGTCCTTGCTGCAGTTGATATCTCAGGAAGGTCATATTTTAGATATACTGGAAAGAAATTAACTGGATATATAAACAGATATAACCAGGAGCTTACACTGGAATTCCTCCGCTCCTTTACAATGAATGCAAAGATGAATGTACATATAAATGTCTTATATGGGGAAAACAGTCATCATATTCATGAGGCTATATTCAAATCCCTAGGTGTAGCGCTTTACAGAGCCTCAAATGCGGATACGATTTTGGAGGGGAAAATTCCATCAACAAAGGGAACTATTAAATGATCACTGTTGTCGATTATGGAATGGGCAATTTACGCTCTGTTGTCAAGGCAGTGGAGAGGTATACTGATAATGTCAGACTATCAGATGATCCAGTTTCAATAGATTCATCTTCAGCCCTAATTATGCCCGGGGATGGAGCCTTTGGCAATGCCATGGCAAATCTTGATAAGAAGAATTGGATAAAACCGCTAAAGGAGTTTATTAAGGGTGGAGGTTATTTTTTAGGTATCTGCCTCGGTTATCAGTTATTGTTCTCATCAAGTGAGGAATTTGGATTTCATGAAGGACTTGACATTATACAAGGAAGAGTAGTTAAATTTAAGTCTTCAGTATTAAAAGTCCCTCATATGGGATGGAATGACGTTAATTTTACAAGAAGATCAAAATTTCTTGATGGAATCGATTCCGGTTCATATTTCTATTTTATACATACATATTATCCTGAAATTACTGATAAGGATTATATTCTTGGACAAGTAGAATATGGCATTAAGTTTCCCTGTGTCGTTGAGAGAGATAACCTTATTGCAACACAATTCCATCCAGAAAAGAGTCACAAAACAGGATTAAAAATAATAGAGAATTTTGTGAGGATTGTATGCTGATTATACCTGCTATTGATCTTAGAAACGGAAAATGTGTGCGCTTAATTCAGGGTGACCCGGAAAGGGAGACTATTTATTCTGAAGATCCGGTATCAGTGGCAAAAGAATTCGAGAGTTCAGGCGCAAAGCTTATTCATGTAGTTGATCTGGATGGAGCCTTTGCCGGACATCCTGTAAATCAGGATACTGTAATTGAAATATCCAAATCGATATCTATTCCAATAGAGATAGGCGGTGGCATAAGAACACTGGAGTCGGCTGAAGAATATATTTCTGCTGGAATAAACCGGATCATACTCGGGACTGCTGTTATTGCTG
>JAXHTB010000322.1:0-4741 GCA_034190185.1 Spirochaetota bacterium
ATGGAGGAGGACTGGGCAGCCTAACAGCTGTCAGAGGATATCTGAGAATTTCTTACACATCCCTGGAAAACATTAACGGCCTTAGTAATTTAGAATTTATTGGGGGTTTAATAATAAATTCGAATGATGATTTATTAAATATTGATGGCCTTGAGGGAATAGTCTCTATTGGTGGATATGTGCAAATTTCTAGCAATCCATTATTAGCGAATTTGAATGGATTAGCAAATTTAGAAACCATAGGGATGTATATGCTTATAGTTCGAAACGATTCTCTTGTAAACCTGAGCGGTCTTGAAAGCATAACAGATATTACAGAATATCTATAAATTAGAGAGAATGATAATCTGGAAAATTTAAATGGTCTTAATAATATTAATATAATAAATGGCAGTCTTATCATTTCAAAAAATTTACAGCCCACTGATATAAATGCTCTTAGTAATGTTGATAAAATTTTGGCAATTTGAGTATCCAGAATAATTATAATCTGAATACCCTAAACGGCCTTCAAAATTTGACAACAATAGATACAGATATGAACATAGATGATAACTATGATTTAACTAATCTTGATCACCTTGGATCGCTAACAACCCTGGGCGGGAATACTTGTAATAACTAAAGCAATTGACTTAAGCGATACTGGCAGGCTCATTCTCATAGAAATATATTTCCTACAATTCCTTATATAGTAATCTCTTTATTAACCGCAACAGAATTTAATCCCCCTATCCCCCCTACTGACATCTACCCACAATTTAGTGTAAAATAGGGGAGAAGGGGATTATAGAGATAAGGTGATTGAATATAAAGAAGATAAACTAACTGAATTAATAATAAAATCTATTATTAAGGTTCATAATACTCTTGGTTCAGGGTTATAGACTGTATTTATAGAAAGGCATTATGAATTGAGTTAAATAATTGCAATATTACAGCAGAAAAAAAAGTAAGTTATTATCTTTTATCATGATAAACAAATTAGCGATCATAGGCTTGATATTCTGTAGATATTGATTAAATATCTCCATATCTTTTTAATCCCCACATCTACTTGTTTTACACAAAAAAATGTCGTTAGAAGTCAGGGAGGGATGAAGGTGGATGTAATTTATCGAAATATTCAATTAGTGGCAAAATGAGCCAAGGAAGGCTTATTTTACAGCTTCTATCTGGTTTAATATAGTACGAATTTTCTTGAAAATTAGTGATTTCCTAAACCAGATGGAAGCTGCACAATAAAGGTTGCACCATGTCCTGGTTTTGATGTAACCTCTATTGTGCCTCCATGCTTCTCTATAATCTGCTGACAGATTGTCAGTCCGAATCCAATGCCAACAGTTTTAGTAGAAAAGAGTGGCTGGAAGATTTTTCCCATATTTTCTGGTGTAATGCCTGGGCCAGTATCTTCAAATGTAATTTGAATAAATCTGCCTTCATCTACTGTCTCTCCCTGAATTTTAAGTGTACCTTTATAATCCATAGCATCAATAGCATTTTTTATAATATTTCGAAAGACAATTCGTATCAATTCATAATCCCCAACAATTGATGTATTATCATCAGGTATATTTATATTAACTTCTATATCAGCAGACCGATTTAATGATAGGAAAATATCATCAATAAGTAGAGAAAGACTAAATGTATACATATCCGGTTCCTTTACCTTTGTGAGGTTTAACAAACTTTCTATAATCGCAGAAGAGCGCTTCACATTCTTTCTGATGCGGTCAAGGTGCTGATGAACCTTTGGATCAGTATCTAAAAGCTTTTTTTTCAGATAAAATACAGAACTGTCTATAATACTGAGCGGGTTTCTTATTTCATGTGAGATACTGCCTGAAAGTTGCCCAAGGGTAGCAAGTCGTTCTGCTGTAAGTAGCTTTTCATGAGCTTCCTCCAATTCTTTTGTTCTCTCTGCAACTATATCTTCCAAATGCTCACGATATTGTGTTAACTCATGTTCTGCTTGTTTTCGTTCAGTTACATCCTCGTAAACAACCGCAATTTCTCCGCTGTGAAGGCGATAGACAAAGTTTTCACGCCATCCCTGAATCCTATCATCCTTGTAAAAAGAGATTGGATGATGTTCCGATTTCCCCGTACGCCATACACGGCGAAAAACATCCAGCAGGCCGAATTCCTGAACACTTGGAAAGGCTTCTGTAACTCGTTTTCCTATTACCTTATTTTTAGATATTTGTTCAATTTCTTCTGACCTGGAATTGGAGTCAAGTATGATAAAATCCTTTCCTTGGTTTATTGCTTTATAGAGCACAACCCCACTGTTTGTAAATTCAAAAATACCTCTATAAAGTTCTTCACTAATCTTGACCCTTTCCTCTGCACGTTTCAGCTCAGTGATATCAGGGAAAGCGCAAATAGCTGCAATGATTTTTCCATCTTCGTCTATTAAAGGCGCGGCGCTTCCGGATACCCAGCGATCTCCATCATTACGACGAAGAATAACTTCTTCATTGCGTGTAATATGTCCTTCTCGGATAGCGCGTATCAGGGGTAATTCATCTGTTGTATATGGTGTTCCGTCAGGATGAAATGACGGCCAAAATTCACGATGTTCATTGATGATTAATCCTTTATAATTATCCAGTGGCTTTACCATCAAATCTATTGCTGCTTGATTAAGTATTGAGAGGTCAGCATCCGGTGCATTAGTAATGCCAACAGGTATTGGAAGCTGTTCAATTGCAAAGTTTAGCAGTCGTTCCTTGGCTATCAGTTCATTCTCTAACTGTTTGCGATAGGTGACATCTCTAAAAAATACAAGTACTGCAGGTTTAACTTCATATTCGGTCAGGCTGAAGCTTATCTCAACATCAATATAATGGCCATCCTTGTGTCTGAACTTCAATTCATATATTGATTCAACATCCTCCCCTGCCAGTCTTCGTCTGTGTTTGTCAAGGAAAATAACGATTTTGTCAGGTTCCAAATATTCACAAAAATGTGTGTTGACCATCTCATCAATATTATAACCAAGCATTTTGGCCAATGACGGGTTAACATATTTAAAATATTCATCCTGACCAATTGCAATACCGTCATTAGCCTCTTCAACAAGGGTGCGATATTTTTCCTCTGCTTTTTTACGCAGAGAAATATCCCGCGCAACTAACGTTAAAGCTATAATTTCGCCGTCTTTTATAATAGGGCTAATAATAGTGCTGTACCAGTTATTTGTAACATTTCCTAAGAATTCATAACTCTCAGGCTCCCCTGATTTCAAAACATACTTGTGTGCTTCCTGGATTTCCCCATGAAATTCATTACTGGTAAAATCCAGAACATTTTTCCCGATAACGTCTTCCTTTTTCACTCCAAGCGGCGTGTGATTGATAAACTGTATGTTACCCTCTATATCCAGGTGCATAATTAAATCTGTTGCATATTCCACAAGGGATCGATATTTTTCTTCCGATTCTTTCAACCCACTTTCTTTTTTTTGCATGTCTTCCACTAACATTACATTTTCAAGAGAAATAGCTGCCTGAGAGGCCAGTAATTTAAGTACCTCAATCCGTTCAGGAACAAAGGCTCTGGCTGTAATATTGTTTTCCAGGTAAAGAATGCCGACTAAAATTTGTTGCCTGATAACAGGAAGGCATAATATCGATTTTGACTGGCTTTTTAAGACATATGGATCGGTTAAATAATCTTTTTCTTTAGTTGCATCATCTAAGACAATATGTTGTAACGTTCGCTTCACATAATATACAACAGATATTAAAAGGTCATCTTTTTCCTCAAGCAGCCCGTTTTCTGATAATATAACTTGATTACTTCCAACAGACATTTCTGCCTCAACAAACAGATTGTCATTTTTTAATGAGATATAGATGCATCTTTGAGCGCCTGAGTTTTCCATAACAATCTTCATGAGTGTTTTAAGAAGATTTTCCATAAATATCTCGCTGGATATAGCCTGCAAAGAGCTGACAACGCTAACATGATCAATAATAGTTGATGGTGATATTGGCTGGTAAGATTGTAAGGTGGTTACAGGTTTAGTACCATCAGTTTCCTCAGGGAGAAGGGATTGATATTTTAATCTTCTATCAGCAACAATTGCTGTGGCTCCCCATTTGCTGTAACATTTTAATGCTTCAGACATATAAGCCTTTGCAGCTGTCTTATTCTCTTTGGACAGATAGAATCTCGCAGCAAGGTCATTGGCTATGGCTTCATGATTATTGTAATCATTTTCCTGAGATGTTTTAACTGCCTGTGAGTAAAGCATCATTGCCTCAAGATCGTTTTCTTTTATCCGTGACAACTCAGCTGCCATTATCAGATATTGATGCAAAAAGTTATCAGGACTATTATCCGCCCATACTTTCATCTTCCTTATGTTCTTATTTATTATTTTTAAGTATTGTTTTTTATCCTGCTTATTAACAGAGTCATAATGCGCTGAAAGAGATAGTGTATGGTAAAAACAGAATTCAGGTATATATATCAGCCCGAAATTACCCTCTTCAAAATCCTTGAATATTATATCCGCATATTTCAGTGCTTCATCATAATTACCAGTCATATATAATGATTGCACTTTTGTATAACAAAAATCTAAAGTGGCTACACGTTGGTCTTTCAACTGTTGAACAAATTGAATCTCGTCAAAGTATTCGTCGCTATAGGTACTGCTATGAACTGTTAAACCTTTATAGGGGAGGATCATTCTATATAATGACGTGTATATATTTATGATTTCATC
>JAXHTB010000323.1:0-4730 GCA_034190185.1 Spirochaetota bacterium
GTCCTCTTAGAAAATCGTAAATGATATAATAAAATTGATCTGTATTTTTAGTATTATTTTTTTACAATTAATCAATAATGTTTATAGATTTTCTCTACAACCGAGTACTAATAAAATTCTTAATTATTAAAATTAAAAGTTAATTGACTCATTTTTAATTAACAACTTTAATATCAAAAGAAAAAAATGAAAGTTGAGCAGTAATAAATTATGAGTTATAATATATATAATGCAGAAAGAATTTCATTATCAAGATTAATAATATCAATACTACTTTATCTATTGTCATTAATGATTTCTTGTATGGAAGAGGTAAAGCAAGACCAAATTGACTCTCCAGAAACTGGCAAAACAGGATTGATCCTAACGGAAAGGACTGCATTAAGAATTGATCCTTTTATATATTCATCAAGGATCGACCAGCTTAACAAAGGAGATATTGTAGATATTATTGGACGATCCAAGCAGAAAAGCTGGATCGGACAATCTAATGCTTATTGGTATAAAATAAAATTAACTAAAGGAATCCTAGGTTGGTCATATGGAAAGAATATCAAGATCTTTTCTGGCACCCGAGATGATATTGTTAATAATGTCATCTCTGATTTCTGGGATGAAGAGTCGAAAAAATTAAAGAAAGAACTTTCAGGGAAGTGGTGGAGCATTGATAAAAACGGCATTTTTACAGATCATTGTCTGCAAATTTACCGAGTAGGGAAATATAGGTCCTTAAATAAAGCTGGAGAAACTATTGAAGGAGAGTACTATTTCAATTTCAGAAATAAGGAGATAGTTTTTTTAAATGGCACATCATTTGGACATAATCTAAATTATGTCAGAAGAGGGAATACATTTTTTATTAGAAAAAAATTAGATTATGGAGAACTTAAATTTACCAAAATATCGATTAAGAATTAACTTCCTCATCTGGAACAAAACCAACATTCTTATATAAACTGATTCTTTTCTGGCTTAATGATTCAATGTTTACAATAAGCAATAAACTCATCAATTCCTAATAACATTATTGATGACAAAATGCTTCAAAAACATTTCGGTTCTTTATAATTATTCATAAACTGAAAACTGAATTACTCCTTAAATCTTTCCCAATTACATCTATATCCTTAAAATAAACATATACTTAATTTGGAGTGAGTAATTGTCATCTCAAAATATACAATTAAGAAATGAGGGGAAAAGAGTTAGAATAAATAAATATTTATCACTCTGTGGACTTGGCTCACGAAGAAAGGTTGAAGATTATATCCTTAAAGGAAGGATAAAAAAAAATAATAAAGTTGTAAATGATCTTTCCACTACTGTTGATATTCATAATGATGTTATAGAGCTGGATAAAAAAAGACTTCTTCCAATTAATGAGTTATTTTATATAATCCTAAATAAACCAAAGGGCTATATCACAACTATTAAAGATGAAAGAGGTAGACCAATCGTTATGGACCTTATACCAGAAAAATATAAAAAAGCAGGAGTCTGTCCTGTTGGAAGATTGGATAAGGATACTGAGGGTCTGTTGTTTATGACTAACGATGGAGATTTTGCTTACCAACTAAGTCATCCAAAGCATGGCTTAATAAGAGAGTATATAGTAGTATTAGATAAGCCTTTACTAGACTCCCATAAATCTGAAATTGAGAAAGGAATTTTTATTGATAAAGAAAAAACAAATCCTATGCGAATCATTACTCTTAATGAATCTCATATGTCTGTAAAGGTATTACTAAATGAAGGGAAAAAAAGACAGATTAGAATAGCCTTTAGTAGTTTTGGCTATAAAATCAGGAAATTAAAAAGAACAGCCTTTGGATCGTTACGTATAGATGGAGTCAAGAGCGGATCCATTAGAATAGTAAAAAATAGAGAAGTAAAAGCGTTAAGACAATCTATTTTGAAGAGGCACAGTTAGCCCTTTTAAAATATTAAAAAGAATGAATTTATTATACTATACATTCAGGAACAGATAAATTCTCCTTAAATATTTCCAATATTTGGTCGATTAGTACATATAAAGTTAATAATTTCTTCATTTTTTGTAAAATCAGATCAAATTAAAATCCATTTAATTAATTAGGTATATTATGCAAAACATCGATTTTTATAAAGGTAAGAATAATAGAGTAGCTGCTCCTAAATTTGATCCCGTTGAACCTGAATATTTTACTATCCCTCCAGTAAACATGCACAAGGAAGAGGAGAAAAAAAGAAAAAAGGTAAACAGGATGATATTCCTAATTATCAGTTTATGTATTGTCTCTTTTACTGTAGGCATGGTAATGGGGATTAAATTTGCAGCAGCATCAAAGAAAGAAATAGTTGACAAAGACACGAAAAAGGCTGTAAAAGATATAGGAGAGAAGGTTTCTCATTTAATAAAGGATGTTTCTAATAGTGACAATAGCAAGTTAGCATCAAAAAAAATATTTACCAAAAGTGAGTTTCCCTTTGCGATAAAAGTTGGGAAGGATTATAATAGATCCAAATCCCATCAAATAGCTTCATTTTTGAGCAATAAAGGATATACTGTAATTCTATCAAAAAATGATAAATACTACAGGATCTATACTGGACCTTATAGAAACCTGAATGAAGCTGAATTAAATCTCAAAAAAATTGAAAAATACTATTCCCATGGACTTCCGGTACATTCAATAATTGTTAAAAGATGAAAAAAAAAATTCACAAAGCAAATTTAATATAAGAGCTGCAATCCCTACCGATTTAGAATCTATCTATAATATAATAAAACCGTATGCAGATGAGCAGATCATCCTTGAAAGATCAGAAAATGATATATTATTAAATTTGGATAAATTTATAATTGCACAGCACGAAGATGAAATAGTTGGTGTAGTATCCTATTATGACTATGGTAATGAATTAAAAGAAATAAGATCTTTAGCTGTCAAAAAAAATAGAAATAAAAGAGGCGTTGGTTCTCTTTTATTAAATACAATTGTAAAATTTCTATTAAACAATTTTCCTGATGCAAAAATATTTGTTCTAACCTATTCACCAATCTTTTTTAAAAAGAATGATTTCATCTGTATACCCAGAGATTCTCTTCCCGAAAAAATATGGAAAGATTGCCAAAATTGTAAGAACAAGGACAACTGCAATGAGATAGCACTTATGTTTTCAAACACATAAAAACATTTAGGGAAATTCCTATGAATATAGCAATGGATAAAAGGGATTTTAATAGAATAAAGACACCTCGATTCTTTGTTGAATACAGGATAAGAGGAAGCAATGCTATTGATAAAGTAGAAGTGTTGAATATAAGCGCTGGAGGCATTTGTTTTATAAGAAAATCAATTCTTAATGTAAATAATATACTACAAATAAAATTTCCCTTTAAAACGCAGAAGGTTGTGATGACTGGTTTAGTGGCAAGAATTGATGGACAAGAAGTTGCGGCACATTTTATAAACAATGATGAAGAAATTGAACGGTTTGTAAAGGTTTTTAACAATGAATATGATGAAATAAAAAATCTTGGCTTGGAAGTCGATATGAAAATTTCTAAAACCCAAAAAGATATGGAAAATCTTAACGAAGAAACCGATGATCTAAAGGGAGAAATTGATAATATGCTAGATATTGAATAATATATCCCTAATATGATAAAAATATGAAGCAGATTGTTTTGGTATAATCTGTATATAGTATTTATAACTTATAACTTTCTAAAATACTGCGAAGTCTAGTTTCGTTCTTTAAATAGATATCCTGACCACAAATCAACCTTATACAATGGCTATAATCCCCCTTTATAAAAAATCCCTCTAACCCGGAATAATTTGGTGGGAATCTATCTTTATAACTATAGATAATCGAATTATCACTTTTAATAATTGTCCTTCTATCAAAAGTATCTGCTCCAAGCTTCCTTCTCCAAATTTTTTCAACTCTTTTTACAGATCTATCCAATCCGAATGATATCTCACTATTGATTGCCAGCAGCAGATCATAGCCACGATAACCCTGCTTAATAGAAACATCTTTATCCCTAAGATTTATCCCCAATAAAATCCCATAAAAAAAATTTCTGCTTTTTCCTCTAATTCTTTTATGGATAATATTAAAGATATTTGGTATTTCAATAGAATAACCTATTTTATCATTAATTAATACTGTATTTTCTTTATCTCTATATAACAGGATTGAAGAGCTGGTGTTAATCTCTGAAAACCTGTCCCCTTCATTTTTGATTAAATAGTTGATCATTTCTGTTGCTTTACATTGTGCTTCATAAATTCTATTGTTTCGAGGAGGCATTGCCTTGATAGATTTCAAAAGGGTTAATGCATGTTCTTTATAATGACTGCGGATTAATTCTAATCCATGATTTATATAAAAATCTAAACCATCAACAGAAACTGCTTTATAATTAAATTCTGGTATACCCGATGTCCAAATCTTTGAATTTTTATCAATATAATATCTATTTCCATCTTTGTCTATTATAAGCGTCCAATCTGGCATTTGAGAAAATAAAAACGAAGGTAATGGAGTAAATATTAACAAAAGGATTATTATCTGTTTATAGGAAGATAACATGGGTATATGCTTATCATATTAGTACCTTTTTTGTAAAAAAAGGAGCGGTTAGTTTTTATAATTTATTTTATGATACAATTTCCTATTTAATCTTTCCCTTGCTACTGGGGAATAAAACTTAAATATGCTTCTTTTTTTGATTTTTC
>JAXHTB010000324.1:0-4713 GCA_034190185.1 Spirochaetota bacterium
AGCGTATTATGGTTTAAATTTATTAAGTTGAATGTCTTTTATAATTTTATAATGCTTATAGTCCCCGGTAAGAATGGACTGGCCATAAGCAATGGCGGTTGCTCCAATTAGTGCGTCAGCGAGTTGCAGTGGATGACTAAGATAATCCTGTTCAACGTAAAACATGGCTTTAACTGAAGTAGATTCACAGCATACACAGGAACGACGTCATCAGATTATTGAATTTCCCCACAGTTTTCGGTCACACTTAGATCATTACACCTACAAGCTCCAATAATAATTAGAACCATTACGATAAGATTTTTAAAATATAATTGACTTCAATTCCCTGTTCTTTAATCTTATCGTTAGTACTATTAATAGAGCTTAAATTACTGTAGTTATTACCAAATAGTATTATATATTCTGATATGAAAAATAATAATTTATATTTAATATTAGGAGGCAGGTGATGGAGAATAGTAATGCAAGTGAAGATGTAAAAGTACTAAGATGGAGGGAAAAACCAACGAGGTTAGAAACATTTTCAGACATTTCTGTAAAAGAGAGTTATGGCCCTGAGGACTTAAAGGAAACTGATTATTATAGAGACATTGGAGCTCCAGGTGAATATCCATATACTCGAGGCATACATTCTAATATGTATAGAGGAAAAATTTGGACAAGACGTCTATTCTGTGGAGTAGGGTCGCCAAGTTTTACAAATAAAAGATTAAAATACCAGATTGAACGTGGAGCGTCAGGGATAATTATCTCACCAGATATGGCATGTAATATGGATATTGAACCTGACCATCCCTTAGCAAGCGGATTTGTAGCACTACAAGGAGCACCTATATATTGCGGGCAGGATACAGATGCAATGTTTGAGGGGATAGACCTTACCTCTACAAGTATTGCATTTCAATGGTGTGACAGCAGTGCTTTATTTACATTAGCTTGTTTCATAGCTACTGCCCAAAAAAGGGGATACGATATCTCTAAACTTCGTGGATCGATTATAAATGATCCGCTGCATCAATATTTTGGATGGTATACAGGTGGACAGCCCTACTCTTCTCCACAACTTAAGCTAAAAATCAATACAGATATTGTTGAATTTTGCGCAAATAATATACCATTTTGGCATCCTGTTGTTCTGAATTCCTATGATGTCAGTCAATCAGGCACTAATACATTTCAAGAGGTTGGTTTTGGTTTTGCATTAGCTAAAGAATACCTTCGCTCTGCATTAAAGAGAGGTATTGATATAAATAAAATTGGAAGCCGTATAATGCATGTTTATACTTCAAACATGGATTTTTTTGAAACAATAGCTAAATTTCGCGCAGTTAGAAGAATGTGGGCAAAAATGATGAAGGAGGAATTTGGCGCAACTGATCTAAAGGCTTGTAGAGCATTTATTACTACTCATACTGATGGGTACTCCCTAACCTATCAACAACCTGCAAACAATATTGTCAGGATCAGTCTTGAGACAATGGCTGCGGTCTTAGGAGGAGTTCAATCAACAGATCCATGCGGTTATGATGAACCATATTGTATACCTTCACATAAAGCAGCATTAATGAGCCTTAATATTCAAAATGTAATTGCTTACGAAACAGGAGTAGTTAATGCTGCTGATCCTTTAGGAGGATCTTATTATGTTGAGCACCTCACTAATGCTGTTGAAGAGGGGATAAATGAATATCTTAAAAAAATTGAAGATATGGGCGGTATTATTAAAACCATTGAAAATGGTTGGGCTGTAAAAGAGGTAAATGAAGCAAAACTTAAACGGGATATGGAAATTGAGGAGAAGAAAAGGGTTATTGTAGGATTAAATGAATTAACTCTGGATGAAGAGGAATGGGTGCCTGTTGATATAGATAGAGACACATGGCTTGATGATATTTCCGGTGAGGAGTATATCGAATCACTTAATGAATTTAAGAAAAATAGAAATATATCTGATGTCAAAGATAAATTGAACGCATTGCACACAGCAGCAACCAAAGGGGACAATTTAATGCCAGCAACAATTGACTCGGTTAATGCAGGAGTAACATTAGCAGAAGTACTAGGTGTTATACGTGAGGCTAATGGATTAAAATATGATCCTTATGGAATGGTAGAAAATCCTTTTAATGGGAGGGCTTAATAATGACACAACTCGATAAAAGAACACGTATTTTAGTTGCTAAACCAGGATTGGATGTGCATGACAGAGGAGCTATTTTATTATGTAAAGCCTTCAGGGATGCAGGAATGGAGGTTATTTATACAGGTCTTTGGCAGACTTTTGAGAAGATCGCAAAGGCAGCAATAGAAGAGGATGTGGATGCTATTGCTGTAAGTCTGCTCGATGGACAACCACTTCCAATTTTCAAAAATATTATTGAAGAACTGAAAAAAAACGGTGGTGAGAATATCTGCCTTATAGGAGGAGGGACTGCAATAACCGATAATATGAAACCACAACTAAAAGAGATGGGAGTATTAGGTCTCTACGGTCCTGGCACTCCACTTAATGTAATAGTTGACGGTGTTACTAAGCTAATAGAAAACAGCAAAAATTAGCAAAACAAGTCTTAAATCTCTAAGATTGTAAAATTTCTGACACTTATTCCATAATGGAGTAAGTGTCGCATAAATATTAACTTCCCTTCAACTTGTATTAAATTATCGGCGTGATTTTTTCTTTGATTCCTTTTCGATCTCTTCTTCAAGCTCCTTATTTCTTTCCTTAAGTTCTTGTAATTCCTCAAGGTCTTCAATCTTCTCATTTACATTTTTATGATATGGATTAAAATCTCTGCATTTCTTAAATTCTTCAATAGCAGAATCTATCTCATTTGATATATAGTACTTTATACCCTTTTGATATCTTTTCTCTGCATTTATTTTGTCATCAATAGTTATTACCTTTGGTATCATTTTAAATGTTATTGTAAAGGAATATACAGGCCCAAAGATTCCGGCATCTGAGTATGAAGCATCAATTAAAAAAGAAACATTTTTAATAACATAGTTAAATCCCATGCCAAGGGAATATTTCCCAGCATCATTAAATCTATATCCTGCTCTTAAAGTCAATATATCTAGATATGTTGCTTCAACTCCTGTATTTATCCTAAAGCTCTCATCAAATCCATAAGTAAAATCATAAAAATCAGATGAATCAATAATATTTTCAATAAAGTCAATATTTATATTAAACCAATGTGTAAGGTAATAAGAAACCCCAAATCGAAAAGACCTTGGTAAACTGTCATCCTTTGCTTTTGTTCCAAGATTGAGGATAGAAAACCCTAAAAAAAAGTTTTTTATTGGTGTATCGAAGGGAGAAAACATATACAATTGCTTCATCACCCCAGTATCCATAGCAAAGGAATGAAGGTGAAGTGAGTCAATTCTCTGATAGATATGCTTTATAGAAACGCCTACCTCCATATAACCGAGAGACCTGGCATAAGTGAATATACCAGCAGCATTATAAAAATATACTTTTCCGTCACTATTCCCATCAATATCTACCTTTTCAAAAGGCGGAACCCAGAAAAATGAATTTGAAACCCCGAAGAACCCGCCATATAAAGGCAATGTAAAACTAATATTCTCAAATTTAGAATCCTGAATCAGTTCTTGATGCATAAATGATACAACAGGAAACTTCATAGTAGCTAGTCCTGCAGGATTATAAAATATAGAATTTATATCAGAAGGTGATGCAGTAAAAGCTTCACCCATTCCAAGGGGTCTGCTTCCTGTGCCTATCTCCAAAAAATCAGCTCCAGAAACACCTGCATTGCCAGCAGCAAATAACATAATGCTCCTAAAGAAAATAAATTGTAGAAAAATGCTAAAAAAAATATATATAATTAATATTTTTTGTCTCATAATTATGATATAATATTAAATCAAGTAGTTAGGACTTTAAAAACCCTGTAAATTTTTAACATTTACATTCATACATCCATGGACAGAAGCTCAATAAAAAAAATTCCAATTCCCTTTAATTAAATATATCTCTAAGAAAAATAGATTACCTTTAAAAATTAATATAATATCGTTGCAGTTTCAAGTCTATACGGCATCTTATTGCTTTCTATATTTTCAAATAGGAAATAGGATATAATTGAAATACTTTCGACACTACAGGATTCAAGATTTAATTAAAAAATCAAGGATTAAAGCAGAAGCAAAAAAGAATAAGCCCCTACTGTTATAGTTGTAAAGAATAAAACCTAATATCTCGCTAAAAAATTCTACAATTCATGAAATTCTATCTGTTAGAATATACATTCATGCATAAGTGAGCTGATATTGTTATTTTTAATACCCATAGATTCTCTCAACATAAGAGAATCGCAATTTATATTGTTATATTCATCGATTATTTGTTCTATCGATTCTTTTTCGGAATTTTGAGTTAAAATAAATATTCTATCCTTTGTTATTCTAAATATGAGTGACTTTTCTGGTAAGATTTTATGTAATTTAGTTATAAGAAATTTAAAAATAAAAAGGTTTTCTTTGTAAGAGTTATTATTGCACTCAATAATAAATCCTGCAGCATCAGAAAAAGTTGGAAGTATCTGATATATATATACAAATATGTTATAAATAATATTTGGATCTTCAAAATCTAATTCATTTACTTTGTTTAATAATTTATTCTCCAATTTAAGAAAGTAAAAAGTAAGATTATCTTTTATTTTTTTATAAATA
>JAXHTB010000325.1:0-4679 GCA_034190185.1 Spirochaetota bacterium
CGACTCTTTCAAATCTCACTTTCATCAATAAGAAGGAACTTAAAATTGTTGTAGAAGATCCTGACGGTAACGAAGATGAAGATCTCCAAAAGACATTCTATCAAATTTTCAAAGATTTACGAATTGATCAAAAAGTGTTACTAAGTATTACTAAATATCCAAAAGTTAATACTCAATTTATACAAAAAACTATGAACATAAGGTTTATATAGGTGGCATGGCATATAGTTATATGGTGAAAAAAGTGAAAGTAAAACTTGATGGAGAGGAATTTGAAATAAGTAATTGGACTGTCATACCGGTTTACATATTAGGTATTATTATGGCTATGACTATTATTTCACATCTTTGTGATATTGATGTGATTTCTATAAATAAATGGGTAGTATTAACAACATGGGTATTTCTAACTGTATTGGCATTGTATCTGAGACTTACAGTTTTTGATGGGGAGTAAAATGACAGTAATAAAATGCTCGAGAGTTGGTTGTGTGCATAGATTTAATGGGGTGTGCTGCAAGTCTGTCGTCGAGATCGAGTTTGAAAGGTGTAAGAGTTATGGTGAGAATCTATATCGTTGTGAGTGGTGTGGTAAGCATGTTTCGAAGATATATAAGAAGAATAGGTGTTACGATTGTTCGATAGCATATGATTTTCCAGATTATTAAAGGAGGTTATAACTGCTTATGAAAATCCAACAAAATCAAAAGAAATCGATTAAAATCACTTGCTTTTTAACCCAAAATGTAGTATATTATAGGAGTGAAAGATGAAAGTCATAAAGGTAACGAAAGATTATTTTCAGACAGAGGAAGAAAAGGTTTATTTCTTTGAGCCTTTGAAAAAAGAAATATCAGTTGAAGATATGCAGAAGATTGTGGACGCAAACGAGAAATTAGTTAAGGAGTTGAAAGAAAAATGAAATATATGGGAAGTAAAAACAGGATAGCCAAACACATCCTTCCGATTATGCTTGCTGAAAGGAAGCCCGACCAATGGTGGGTGGAGCCGTTTGTCGGTGGTGCAAATATGATTGACAAAGTTGTAGGGAATAGAATAGGTGCTGATATAAATCCTTATTTGATTGATGCTTTAAACACCATCCGTGATTGTGTGTCGGACTTACCCAAAACCAACAAGGATTTTACGGAAGATTGTTACAGGCAGTTGAGAAAAAGTGATGACTACAAATACAAAGGCTATGCTGGTTTTGCATTTTCGTATGGTGGCAAATGGCTTGGTGGATGGTGTAGAGATAGACTTGGTAAACGTGATTATGTGAATGAAAGCTATAAAAACGCATTAAAACAAAGCCCATTATTGCAAGGTGTGAGATTTGTAAACGAAAGTTATTTGGATTTGCAAATACCTGATAATAGCTTGATTTATTGCGACCCACCTTATGAGGGAACTACCAAATATAAGGATAGCTTTAACCATGCTGATTTTTGGCAATGGTGCAGAGATAGAGTAAACGAAGGTCACACAGTGTTTATAAGTGAATACAATGCACCAGAAGATTTTGAATGTATTTGGCAAAAAGAAATTGTGAGTTCTCTTACTAATGATACAGGTAGCAAAAATGGCATGGAAAAACTGTTTAGGTATAAAGCATGAAAATATATAAAATCACAGAAGCAAGCGAATATCTTGGGGTGTCAATCAACACACTCAAGACACTTGCCAACAACGGAAAGGTAAAATCTTTCAAGACTACTGGTAAGCATAGGCGTTTCCGTCAAGATGATTTAGACGCTTATATGGGAGTTGAGAAAGAGAAGCAAGAAAAGTTGACTGTGATTTATGCCCGATGTTCTACAGCCAAGCAGAAAGAAAACCTTGAACGACAAAAAGATAGGTTGAGAAAACACGCTGAAGCTAAAGGTTACAAGTATATGATGATTGATGAGATTGCCAGTGGGATAAATGAGAAAAGAAACGGCATACACAAGTTAATCAAAATGTGCTTTGAAGGTAAAGTTGAAAGAGTGCTGATTGAATATAAAGATAGACTTGCTCGATTTGGCTATGAATATCTGGATGCTATTTTTAAGAATCTTGAAATCACGGTTGAAGTGGTTGAGACAAAAGAAAAGAAGTATGAAGAAGAATTAGCAGAGGATATTATGAAAATTCTTACCTGTTATTCAGCCCGATTTTATGGAAGACGTGGCGGAAGAAAAAAGAAAATTACGGTTGAAAACGAGGCTAACGATTCTAATGGAATTTAAAAAGGAGGTTAGAAAAATATGGGTATAGATACAACCGCTGGTGAGTTGGAAGTAAAAATATGGTTAAATGCAGTGTATGGAAAGTACGCAGGTTTTGGAGGTAAAAGTAAATGAAATTTCCATGGTTTAAATACGAAGAGTTGCCGTTGAGTTCTCGTCCTACCGCTCAAATATTTGTCACCACAAGATGTAATCTTCGTTGTGATGGATGTTTTGCTAGGAATGTTATGAAAGACTCAAAACAAAAAGATATGAGTATGGATATGTATAAATCAGTAGTTGCAGATGCTTTTCAAAAAGGTGTTCAACAAATAAATATATTAGGTGGCGAACCTCTTTTGCATAAAGATTTAAGACGGATGATAGCTATAAATAATCTTCTTGATCTTAAAACCACGATATATACAAATGGTTATATCCTTGATCAATACGATCAAAAAGATTTTGGTGGAGTAAAACTAAGACTTTCAATATATTCTCATAAGGGCCACGTAAAGGCAGTTACGAAAATTCCTCAAGGTTTACATTTTGATGCGAATTATATGGTATCTGCCAATACAATACTTTCTGATCTACATCTTGCGGCGAAGTATTGTGAGGAAGTTTATGGGTGTAAGGTATTCTTTATTTCTTCAATTAGAGAGCTAGACAACCTCCGTCGGGAGTTTTTTGATGATACTGATTTGACAATGTCGGTTTTAAAATATAAAGAGTTGGTGCATGAATTTTTATATAAGTATACCGGTAATATGGATATTCATGTGTCAAAGCGTGGTGTTTTTGAAAGCACAAGGTCACTTCCAAACAAAACCTGTAATTTTGTAAATATCTTTCCAAATGGGAAAATAATTCAATGCCCCTATGATGTTGTAAATCTTAAATATCAAAATCATTATGAATTTGGGAAAAGATATTGTCAACAAAATAATACTTGTTTGATGTCAAAAGTTATATATAGAAGAAGAAGGTGATTAAAATGAAAATAAAAACTAGTGTAGATGGTATAACATGGATCTCGGACGATTCAGAGATGTATGTTTCCGGGACAGTTATGGTAAGACATGGGCTAGAACAGATAACTTTACGGAAAGAATATATAGATTATGACTATAAAGGCAATAAGAGAATCTCTTGCTCCCATAAAGCATCATTTTTTGTTTCATCACATTCTTTATATGTTAGATTAAACGAATTGATTAGTAGGAGGGTACTTCGATATGGATATAAATACAATCGATAGAAGGGATTTTGCAGAAATCAAAAGTATTATAGTACTTTTTGGCTCTACTATCATGTTTGCATTTACTATCTTGATATATAAAATATTCTTAACAGCATATTTTAGGCCTTCTTATTCGGTAATAATATCAATAAATCTTTATAACGAAGCTAATATAGCGGCTATTATGTTATTTTTTTCCGCACCATTTTTGATATATTCATTTGTTCAAAATTTTAGGAGGGTATTAAGATGAGTAAAAAACACATAATTTCTATGACGTATAAACCAAAAATAGAAAAAGTTTTTTCTGGAGTGTGCTGTCAAACAATTAGAACTCTTAGAAAAAAATCGTTTGAGGTGGGAGATCAAGCAACAATTTTTGAATGGTCTGGTAGGCCTTATTATTCCGAGTGGGGTAGAAGACTTGAAGTGAAAATTATAGATGCCGAAGATTTAATTATTTATGAGGATTGTGTTTTTCGAAATTATTCATATGAACCAAACACTTTTTATCGCTATTTATGGTCTGAAATGTCGGTATTAGCACATGCGGATGGTATTTCTCCCCCAACAGGTGAGGAACTTAAAAGGGTATTAACTGGCGGAAGAAAGATACCTGATGAGGGAATAAAAATGAAAATTATAAGATGGAGGTAAAATATGGTAAAAAACAACAAAAAAGAGAAAAAAGAATATAAAGAACAGACAGTAGAACAGACAATAAGTACGAAAAAACCTTTGTATGCGAAGGTATCTCAAAAGGGTAACCATGTCGTGTTGAGTAATAGAAAGGCATACGACTTTACGGTTGTAATAGACCTAAGAGCTCTCTACGATGTAATCGAGCGTGGCCCTGTCGATCCGGACTACGACGATGATCAAACCGATGATCTACCTTTTGCATACGCAAACTTTATCGTGCATGACGACGAGGATGAGGAGTAGTTTACTCCTCATATTTTTTATATGTCTGGCAGAGTTCATATTACGTTTTGTAGTGCAAAATGTAAATATTCAAAGCAAAGTAAGTGGTTGTGTGATAAAATTTGTATAAAAACTCATAACGTAATAAATGAAAAAGGTAAATGTATAAATATGGAGGAATAAAATGATAAATATAGTAATACAAATTACGAATGAAGAGCAAGAGGAAGACGAAAATATAATAATCATAATAGAAGAAGAGGAGGAAAGATAAATGATAAATAGAGGAGATAAATGTATGA
>JAXHTB010000326.1:0-4655 GCA_034190185.1 Spirochaetota bacterium
CTTAGCAAAATGAATTGAAGATAATGAATCGAATTCTAAATACTTGCATATAAAAAATGTGTCCAAAGGAGGCAAAAAACTGCTGACTCTACACTCCCTGTTGTATTCTAATAGACGCAGTTAAAAGAGAAGACTCTATAAGAATATCCTTCAGATGCAGAAATAATATCCACAGGACTTAATTATCATTTTGTATTGACTTTTAGGATATTTAGTTTAACATATCTTAAATAATTTAATCATCATTATACTTTATTTTTATCTCTTCATTAACAACATAAGTCCGCTATTAAACATTAAGGAGTATATTATGACTAAATATCTACATATAAATATATATATAGCAATATATCTTATCCTTTTACCTCTCACAAATTCATCAGCACAAGATGCAGGCTCAATTGTTAAAAAAAGTTATGATTATGTTAGAGGAGAGTCATCTGTATCAGTGGTGGATATGACTATTCACCGTCCTGACTGGCAAAGGCAGATGACGATTGCTGCATGGACAAAGGGTCTTGATAAAAGCCTTTTCAGAATAATCGCTCCTGCAAAGGATAAGGATAACGGTACCCTTAAAAAGGGAAAGGAGATGTGGACATATAATCCAAAGGTCAACCGCGTAATCAAACTCCCACCATCAATGATGCATCAGGCATGGATGGGATCAGACTTTTCCAATAATGATCTTTCTAAAACAGATAGCCTTATCTATGATTATGTACATACAATAACAGGCTCCAGAATCCATGAAGGAAGGAAGGTCTATCTGATAAAATCGATACCCAAACCGAATGCCCCTGTTATATGGGGTATGCAAAAACTCGAAATTAGAGAAGATCATATCTTTTTATCTCAGGAGTTTTACGACGAAGACTTTAGATTGGTCAAGGCTATGAAAGTCCTTAATATTCAGATGATTGGAGGAAAACTTTTCCCAAAGGTATGGAGGATGGAAAAATCTGATGTTCAGGATGAATATACTGAATTAAACTATAGGAAGCTTGCCTTTAACAAAAAACTAAAAGAAAGCCTGTTCACAATAATGAATCTGAAAAATCCAAGGAGATAAAAAGCCATGTCCATTGATATTAAAATGGCCTGGCGCAATATCTGGCGCAATCCCAGACGCGCCATTCTGACTATATCTGCCATTGCATTTGCCTGTACACTACTTGTTTTTATGTTCTCTTTCCAGTTCGGCAGTTATGAGACCATGATAAACTCATCTGTTAAGATACATACAGGGCATCTGCAGGTACAGGCAAAGGACTACCTGGATAAAAAAAGCGTACATCTGGTGGTGCGTAATCCAAGAACAATTGGTCAAATATTGGATAAGATTGAGAAAGTGCAGGCATATACATACAGATCTAATGCTTTTTCACTGATATCCTCAAAATCAAGAACTTATGGCTGTATTGTCATAGGCATTGACCAGGCAAGAGAGGCAAAGGTAACAACACTAAAATCTCTGATCCGCAAGGGCAGTTATCTGTCAGAGAATAGCTCTGATGAGGTATTGATAGGCAGACTTTTGGCTAAAAACCTAAAGGTCGAAATTCAGGATGAGCTGACCCTGCTGGGGCAGGCACGTGACGGTTCAATAGCTGCTTCTGTTGTTAAGATAAAGGGGATATATTCATCAGGCATAGACGATATTGACCGCAGTTCAATTCATATGCCTCTGAAATATTTTGATGAGATATACAGCATGAACGGTGCAGTGCATGAGGTGGTGGTTACAGGAAAATCACTGAGTGATGTGGACCAAATAAAAACACTTATTGGTGCTGAAATAGAAAAGATAACCAAGCATACTTCAAAGCATCCGTTGACAGTTTTGGACTGGAAGCAACTGTCCCCAGGCCTGCTTCAGAGCATTCAGCTTGACCTTGCTGGCGGAATTATCTTTTATCTTATACTTATTATGGTTGTTGCATTCAGCATCCTGAATACATTCCTTATGGTAATATTTGAGCGGACTAGGGAGTTTGGGGTCCTTAAAGCGCTTGGCATAACACCTGGACGGCTGACCAAACTCCTTTTGATAGAATCTATAACCATGACAATGATAGGCATTATATCAGGCATAATAACAGGCATTATCATCACAATATATTTTCAAGCGCAGGGTATCGATATATCTGGCGCTTCTGAACTGCTCAGGCAGTTTGGAATCTCAGGTCGAATTTATCCCAGTTTGTCACTACTTTCAGTCATCAGTGGTCCAGGTGCAGTATTCATTATTACTTTGCTATCAGCCCTGTACCCTGCTTTTAAGATAAGGGGGATTTCACCTGTTGATGCAATGACTGCAATATAAATCAGTTATCAGGAATTGATCTATGTATATCCAAATAGCCTGGCGAAACATCTGGCGCAATCCAAGGCGCACAGCAGTTATTATGACAGCAATAATTATTGGCATATGGAGCATGATTTTCTTGGGCTCAATTATGAGAGGCATGGAATATAACATGATCAAGAACGGCATTTCCACTCTAACCGGCAATATCCAGATCCACCAGAAGGATTACAGAAACGATCCAACTATTGAAAACAGTATGTCTGATCCCATATATCTTGAAACTGTTTTAACAGATGTTCTTCCTGAAGTAGTGAAGTGGACCTCCAGGATACGCGTTAATGCTATAGCAAGCAATGCCAGACACTCAAGCGGAATTACATTAGTGGGGATCAATCCAATAAAGGAAGGCAGGGTCTCCTTTATTGAACAGTCTATAAATAACGGAAATTACCTTGACCCAGAAAATATGCAGGGGATTGTGATCGGCCAGGCCCTTTTGGAAAAGTTTGTAACTAAAATAGGACATAAGCTGATCCTAATGTCACAGGATACTGATGGTGAAATCGCTTCAAGGTCTTTTCGTATCATTGGAACATTCAGATCTGAACTTCAGGCTACTGAAAAGCAGTTTGTATTTATTACCATTACTGCTGCTCGACAGATGCTGAAACTATCAAAAGGTATTTCAGAAATCTCTATAGTGCTTGATGATAATATAGACGAAGACCATCTTGCAGACAGACTTAAGGCTAAACTTAATGCAAATGAGTATCAGGTTGAGACATGGCAGGACATCCTGCCGATATTAAAGGCATATATGGAATTAAGCAATGGATTTATTTTGATCTGGTTTATTGTTGTTTTTATTGCAATGGGTTTCGGCATAGTCAATACAACATTGATGGCAGTATTCGAAAGAATGAGAGAGTTCGGTCTTTTAAAGGCGCTTGGCATGAAGCCATGGTGGATAATTAGAGACGTTCTGTTGGAATCATTTTTGCTTCTTGTAATAGGAATATCAATCGGAAACATCCTGTCCTTTATTTCTATTTTTGCACTTTCTCAGTTCGGCATTAACCTCTCCGCCTTTGCAGCAGGTGCTGAATTCTCAGGCATCTCACGCATTATTTATCCTGAATTTTTTATTAAGGATGCAGTATTATCCAATATGGTTGTTTTTATTCTTGGTCTTCTGGTCAGTCTCTATCCAGCAGTAAGAGCAGCAAGGTTCTCTCCAGTGGAGGCATTAACACATACTTAAACAAAAGCAAAGGATAGAAAACCAATGCATTTGCAGAACACTAGTGCACTTCGTCTTAAAATAGAAGCTTCTTATAATAGAAACATCTAATGTGGGGGTTGGCTCATTGTTTTACAGGAGATAGTTTATGAATATTGTTGAATGCACAGACATCAAAAAAACCTATAAGCAGGAAAAGATAGAGGTCCAGGCACTCAAAGGATTGAGTCTTTCAATTGAAAAGGGTGAATTCGTTGCGTTAGCAGGCCCTTCAGGTTCAGGCAAAACAACGCTTCTTAACATCATCGGCAGTCTTGACCAGGCTGATTCTGGAAGCGTTATAGTGGACGGCAATGCTCTTGATAAGATGACGCAGTCACAACTGGCACTGCTCCGACTGCACAAGATTGGATTTATCTTTCAGGCCTATAATCTCATTCCTGTACTTACAGCAGTTGAAAATGTTGAGTATGTTATGCTTCTTCAAGGCGTACCGTCTGACACAAGGCGTGAGCGTGCAAAGTCCATACTAAATGATATAGGACTTGAAGACGCATACAACAGACGTCCTGCAGAACTGTCAGGCGGACAACAGCAGAGAGTGGCTGTAGCACGCGCGATTGTATCCAATCCTTCAATAATACTTGCAGACGAACCCACAGCTAATCTTGATTCCAAAACTGGCAACAGCCTGATGGAGATCATGAGAAAAATGAATGAAGATAGAAATGTCACTTTCATCTTCTCAACCCATGATAATATGGTCATGGATCATGCACTCAGACTTATACAAATCCGTGATGGTTTGATAGTAGATGATGAGGTTAGATAGTTCTTTTGGGGTGAGACTGAATATTTCCCAAATGACCATATAGATCACAATTAATTAAAACTTCAAAGCGAATTTTTACTGCAATTAATTGCCCGAAATTCTCTTGAAATTTACTCTTCAGCTTAGAATTTATAAAATTTATGAAATTATTATTTAATAAATCTATAAATAAACTTTTAATATTATTCCTACTTTTTGTATCTATCATAACTATGACATCTTCAGTTTCATCAGCTTCATCAAACACTCTAAACCAGATACCTTCTTCAACA
>JAXHTB010000327.1:0-4623 GCA_034190185.1 Spirochaetota bacterium
CCTAATTTAAATACCCTAGCAGATGACAATCTGAAAATGTCTGCAAAAAAACAAGATATTGCCTATTTAATTTAGTGCCCTTCGGGCGGGCTTTAAAGAGGTGGAACAAAGGTGATAGAAATTAAAAAAATAAATGACCTTAACTATAGCGAGCAAAAGAATCTTTTTCATCGTTACGGAAAAGATTATACCTCTGTTATGGATTCAGTTATCCCTATTGTAAATGATGTAAAAGAAAACGGTGATGAGGCAGTAAAAAGATATACGAAAAACTTCGATGGAGTAGAAATAAGTAAGCTAGTTTTGACTCATCAGGAAATTGAAAAAGGTTTTAACAGAGTTCCTGCAAAAATATTAGACGCATTTATTATGGCAAAGGATAATATTGAAGAATTCCATCTTCATCAGAAACCGAAGAACATCGCTTACACTAGAGATGATGGAAGCAGGCTTGGCGTCATTTATCAACCAGTTGAAAAGGTTGCCATTTATGCACCAGGAGGAAAGGCAATTTACCCATCGACTATCCTGATGGCTGCTATACCTGCAATAATTGCTGGTTCATCAGATATCACAGTTATTACTCCTCCATGTGAAGGTGATGTTGTACCTGATATCATTTTAGCAATTTGTAGAATTGTGGGAATAGATAAAATTATTGTCTCAGGGGGGGCTCAGGGAATTGCTGCAGCAGGTTTTGGAACTCAATCTATATCAAAGGCTGATATTATTGTTGGTCCCGGGAACCTGTATGTTACTGCTGCAAAGGCATATCTTTTCAGCCTTGGACTTATACAGATAGACTCAATGGCAGGTCCCAGCGATGTTATGATCATTGCAGATGAAGGAGCTAACCCAAAGTGGATTGCTTTTGATCTCCTTTCTCAGGCTGAACATTCAGAAGATGCCTTCTCAATCCTTATAACTACATCCTCCCAAATAGCAGAGAGTGTCAAAGAAGAAATAAGTAAAGATATTGAGACAAAAACAGGCAGATATGAAATAGTAAAAAAATCAGTGACAGAAAATGGGCTCATTCTTCTTGCGGATAGTCTTGAACAGGCAATAGAGTTTTCCAATAGATTTGCTCCAGAGCATATGGAGCTCATGGTATCTGATCCTGATTCGTATTTACCAAAGATCAAAAATGTTGGTTCTCTTTTTCTTGGTCATTATTCTCCTGTAGCAGTTGGGGATTACTTTTCAGGAACAAATCACATACTGCCAACTGGAGGAACTGCAAGATTTTCATCAGGCCTTTCAGTTGATTCTTTTCTAAGAAGGACAACATATCAGCATTTAACAGGGAATGCCCTAAAAACTGCAATGGAGCCTGTGGGAATTATGTCAAAGGTAGAGGGATTTGATTCTAAACATGGCGGGTCTATCTATGTTAGATATGAGGAGGATCAGCCAGACGCGGGTTGATTATTGCTGCCGATTAAAGATATTTTAATTCTAAGATTTCTCATTGAAAAATGTGTAAACCTATCAGGCCTTACCTTTATTAGATCAACATCGATTGTTGTGCCATTTGAAGCGCCTGGCGGCACCTTTACCTCAAGAGAAGAAGAGCTGTGAATTCTGCCCACTCCTTGACATACATTGCAGTACTTGTCCTCTCCATAGCAAAGAGGGCATGGCGTCCTTGACGGAAGCTCAACAAATGCTATTACTCCTCTTCTCGATTCTCTCGGCGTTATGAAAATTTCAACATCCTGACCGAAGTTATATATCCTGTCCTTTCGTTTTATATCTTTATTAAGGAGACGAGTCATCAGAAGGTCTTTTAGAGATATAGAGTATTTTATACGTGTCTTTGGTAAAAATATATAGCCATCCTGATTATAACGTCTCTTATTGAATAGCTGTCTATTATAATCATCCCTTAGGTTATCATCAATCAGCACATTGTAGCCTTTTATAATAATATCAACCTTCTTTCTGTCATCATCACTGTTCCTTCCTGATATGTCAGGATGATACATCTTAACAAGATTGCAGAAAGCAGATCTTATCTCAGCCTTTTCAGCTTCATAGGGGATATTCAGCATCTCATAGAAATCTATAATATTTCCCTGTTCATCATTAAAAGAAGCTATCATCGACCTTTCCAAATTTAATGAATTCTGCGTATATATTCCCTTAGGACAATGTCAACCGAAATTATGTCTTAAATACTTTTGGGAATATTAATTTAATAATTAAATATCATAGATAGTGTAGATTGTCAATTTATTTAACTTAAGTTTCAATAATCCTGAAAGTAAAACAGGTTAATGCCTAACAGGCATAGCATTTTAACTTGCTCATATAAGCTAAAAGTATCTATTTTAGAACTATAACGACTTTTCAATCCATGCAGAACCTAAAATATTCCCGCTTGAATTGTAAAAAACAGCAGCTTGTCCCGGGGTTATTTGTATTTGCGGTTCATCGAAATATGCATACACACCGTTATCTTTTTCATTAAGAAGAGCCTTGAAAGGTATTTGTGTAGAACGAGTTTTCACTAATACTTCAAGTTTATCCAGGGATTCACTAAACATATAATTTATTCCGATACCGAACAATCCTTTAGAAAAAAGCTCCTCCTTTTCCCCGGCAATAATAATATTCTTATCAGAATCTATTTTTACAACATATAGGGGTTTCTCATGAGAGATACCCATGCCTCTTCTTTGACCTATTGTATACCTATGGATACCTTTATGCCTTCCTATAACATTTCCTGCAGTATCAACAATATCTCCTTCCTTTGGTGTTATACATGTTATATTTTCTATAAATTTAGTATAATCCTGATCTGGTATAAAACAAATCTCCTGGCTTTCCGGCTTTTCAGCTACATGAAGATCAAAATTATGTGCCATTTTTAATATTGCGCTTTTATTATAATCTCCAAGTGGGAAGATAACGCGCTGAAGCGCCTCCTGCGGCAACATACAAAGAAAGTAAGACTGATCTTTGTCTTTATCGAGACCCATTGAAACGCAATATCTTCCTGAATTATTTCTGCTTATCCTGGCATAATGTCCTGTGGCTAGCTTATTGCATCCTATAGATAGTGCATAATCCAAAAGCCTTTTAAATTTTATCCTGACATTGCATAATATACAAGGACTGGGAGTCCTTCCCTTAAGATACTCACCACAAAATGGACTTACAATTTCCTTAAAAAATACTTCATTTAAATCCAGTATTTTATGAGCAAAATCATGCTGCTTAGCAATTCTTTTAGCATCAAAAATATTCGGCGGATATGTTTGATTCGTTTTCTTATGATTAAAAACTCGAAATTCTGAATAGGATAGCATATTAGCTGTTATTCCAATGACTTCATGACCTAACTTCTGTAACATAATTGCAGTTACTGATGAATCAACTCCCCCACTCATAGCTACAGCAATTCGCAAGATTACGCTCCTTATTGTATTGCATATAAATAATTTATGCTATCTTAATTATTGAATAAAAATGTGTGTAATTCAAATATAATCAACATGTGGATATTCAGTATTAAATCCCTTGAAGTGCTCCCAACCCTTCTTTATTATCAGATGATGATGTTAGTTTGATATCTGTCTTAATTGATTGAAAAATTAAGTTTAATTTTTTCTTAAAGTATTTATATTTATCCCTGTCAGTAATGCCTGCAAGAATAAATGCCTGCTTTCCTCTTGGGACTGTATAGACTTCCATTATATTCTTTTTTTTATCATTAGATATTGTCCAGAAGTAATTTATATCCTCTTTCTTGCCCCACTTCCCTTTTATGCTTCTGCTTTTCATAATCTTTATCCATCGCCCTGAAACCTCTTTTGCATCTTTACCCTCAACATCCATTCTTGCAATATAAAGATGAAAATTTCCGTCAAAGCTCTTGAAGGATTTAACAATTCCTTTGTTTAAATCTGTAGGATCAAGATCAAGATCTTCTGTCCATCCATATGGAATAATCACCTTAACTCCCAACTTTCTAAGGTTGATTATCTTCTGCATACTATTATTAACATTATTAGTATAAGTGCCTTTCATAAATTCTTTATTGCGTTTTATCGTCAGCAGTTTAACCACTTTCCTGTCTACATCTAAAAAGTTTGACTCATTAATCTTCCATCTTCCAACTGTTATATCTGTTGTTGAGTGAAGCTCATGCTTTATCAGCTTAAGATCTTCTAAAATCTTGTTAATAGTATTTAACTTAATCTTACTTCTCTTACATGATCTTATAAGAATAACAAGCCTTGCAATATCTTTTTTAATATCTGCCCTTATATATTTTTTAATTTCATACTGAGATCTAATCCTGTCGATGTTTATACTGTTATTCAAACCAATAAGTGATTGTTTTTTTATTGCTTCGTCCATGAGGGTGGACATTTTTCCAGACTGTGCCTTTTTTATTAACTCATTATAAGTATCAAAATATTTTTTAAATGCACTATTAGAATAATTTTGTTCCTTATATAATTTTCTAGATTCTAATATCTTCTCATGAATATATTCCATAGAGCATAGGGGACTGGTCAACTATATAATCTGGGCACTGCACTACTATGATATTGAAGACCATGGCAGCTTTCCCCTCTACACCTCCATGTCCTTTGACCTGACTGTGAC
>JAXHTB010000328.1:0-4607 GCA_034190185.1 Spirochaetota bacterium
ATAGCGATACCCCCTGCTGATTGGATTGCCAACTCTGCCCAGTAATATTGAGGATCGTTATCACCAATTATACAGACCTTATCCCCTTTCTGAATCCCTAAGCTTATCAATCCAAGTGAACACCACTTTACCTGTTCGTAATATTCCTTCCATGTATAAGTTAACCACAATCCAAAATCCTTCTTGCGCATAGCAACCTTACTTTCGCCATATCTCAAATAATTTCGCATCATCAATTTTGGAAGAGTATCATACTTCATATTAACATCCATAACCCTCTCCTTTGACAAAAAATCTCATTATCCAAGCCATCTCTTTCTTCTTTTATAATGCTTTATAGTCTTATAGCTTTTCTTATCACCCACTTGAGTGAGTCCCATATAAAACTCTTTGATATCCTCATTTTCAATCAGCTTAGGTCCTGTATCATCTAAAACTACACGACCATTTTCCATAACATAACCATAGTCAGCAATTGCAAGAGCTGCCCTGGCATTTTGTTCAACAACAAGCAGGGATATCTTCTCCTCCTTGTTCAACCTCTCAATTATATTATAAATTTCCTTTACCAACATAGGAGCAAGCCCCAAAGATGCCTCATCAAGCAGCATTACTTTTGGTTGAGACATGAGCCCTCGTCCTACTACAACCTGCTGCTGTTCCCCACCTGAAAGATAACCCGCTGTCTGATTACGAACATCCTTCAACCGTGGGAAGAGATCATATACCCTGTCAAGATTCTTCTTAAGTTCAGCTCGGCTGGGTCTTTGTCCAATTGCGCCAGCAACAAGATTCTCCTCTGTTGTGAGCTGCTCAAGTGTACGCCTTCCTTCCATTACCTGAACAATACCCATATTTACAATTTCCGTAGTTCTCATTCCATCTATCCTGACGCCATTGTACTCAATTGAGCCGTCAGTAACCCTTCCCTCTTCGGGATAAAGCATACCGGATACGGCTTTAATTACAGTACTCTTGCCAGCTCCATTAGCTCCTAATAATGAAACAACATGTCCATCCGGCACTTCTATTGTGACACCTCTTAAAACCAATATTACATTTTGATATTTTACCTCGATGTTGTTCAATACAAGCATCAATAAACCTCCCTAGCTTAATACTCTTCTTCTCCGAGATATGCCTTAATTACCGCCGGATTGTCTTTAATCTCATCAGGGGTGCCTTCGGCAATCTTCTTTCCCCAATCAAGGGATATAACTCTATCAGAAATATCCATCACCACATCCATCTCATGCTCCACAAGCACGATTGCCGGTGATCGCTTAATAACTGTTTCCCATTTAGCCTCCTTGATATCCAGCACATATCTTGCCATATCTTCCTTCTCTTCCATATTCATCCCTGCCATAGGCTCGTCCAGGAGAAGAACCGTCGGTTCCATTGCAAGCGCTCGTCCCAGTTCCACCCGTTTTCGTACTCCATAAGGTAGAATACCAACTGGTTGATGTCTATAGGGTTCAAGTTCCATAAAGTCCATAATATACTCAACCTGTTCCCTATGTTCTACCTCCGTTTTTAAAGCAGGACCAAAATAAACCATCCCAGACAGGAAGTTTTGCTTCATCTTAATATGCCTGCCTGCCAAAAGATTATCAACTGTTGAAAGCCCAGTATACAGCGCAAGATTCTGAAAGGTTCTTGCGATCCCCATAGAAGCAATCGTGCTGGGTTTTCGATTATTTATCCTCTTGCCATTAAAAAAGATACTCCCCTGCTGAGGACGATAGAATCCTGATATAGAATTTAAACAAGATGTCTTACCGGATCCATTTGGGCCAATCAGAGCCAAAATCTCATTCATCCTGATATCAAAATTCACATTACTCAATGCCTGTACCCCTCCAAAGGCCAGGGAAATATCCTCAATCCTTAATACAACTTTCGAATCCTCCATAATAAACCCACCTAATATTTCATTATATAACTTATAATAAATCCAAATATTAATAATTTTATACAGGTACAGAATGAGCTTGAATGAAGTAACCAAGACTCAAATATTCTCTTAGTAATTTAGAAAAAAACTTTCATACCATCTCTTTAAAAAAAAGACCTGTATTTCCTACTTTACTTAAAAAATCTATTGGTGAATATCCTTATTAATTATTTATTCTGTTATAATAATTTAGTAATTACTAAATTATTATATTTAGCATATAAAAAGTAAGTCATTAAAATTCCAATATACGAAATAAATTATTTGATTATAAATTCTCTAAAATCTGGAAATTAGTTATATATTCCCTCAGAAAGTCTTATAATAAAATTTCTTATATAGTATTGTAAATATTATATTATACTGCTTGTTTATATTGTGTTACTAATGATGAACAAGATATTTATAAGTCAGATAAATTTGTAATCGAATAAATGAAAGGTATTTAAAATCATAAATTAAGAGGGAATAATATCTATATGAATAATAAAGGACTTCTTACGTTATTCCTATATAATTAACATGATATAAAGATATAGATATTATATAAATCAGATGATTTATATAATAGACCAATCAGCATATAGATAAAATCAATAAATATTATAAATATATGACAATCAATACCTAAAATAAGACTTCAAAATATTAATAAGTGAAGTTATTAAACTTAACGCTAAAAAGTGACGCTATTAAACTTAACGCTGAAAAGTGAAGCTATTAAACTTAACGCTGAAAAATGAAGCTATTAAACTTAACGCTGAAAAATGACGCTATTAAACTTAACGCTAAAAAGTGAAGCTATTAAACTTAACGCTGAAAAGTGAAGCTATTAAACTTAACGCTAAAAAGTGAAGCTATTAAACTTAATGCTGAAAAATGAAGCTATTAAACTTAACGCTGAAGTTGATACAGTAATAAAACGATGAATATACCATTTATTATTTAGTATGTTGTTACTAATGTTCGAATTAAAAGAAAAAAGTCAACGTTTTTTTACGAATAGAAAAAAAAAATGAATTTTTTAATATTATGTATAGTTTTTGCTATATACAGTTGAAATATAAATAAAAAGCGGTTTAATAAAATAACCGCTTTTTTTTATTAAACCGCTTTTTTCCACTATTCATTAACAATCTAGAAGAAAATCTATTAATAAACAAGGATAAAACTATGCATTAATTATCATTTGTGCAATCTCCTTAATATCATCCTCAGGAGCAACTTTAAAAAAATCTCTAATATTTAAAAACATAGAATCAATCGGATCACCTTCTCCTGTAGAAGGCTGGAGAATAATATGTGTATGAGCAACCTGTTGACCACGAATAAATACAGTAACAAATTCAGGGTCAAAAGCCTTCTTGATCTTACGTGCCACCTTTGAGGCAGCAACAAAAAGATGGCCTGCATCTTCCTCATCTAATTCATAATAATGCACAATATGCTTCTTGGGAATTACAAGTGAACGTCCCTTTATGATTTCACCATCCTTTTTATAAACCTGAGCAATATCAATTATTGAAAAGGAGTGGTCATCCTCATATAATTTAATACAAGGGACTTCACCTCTTATCATCTTACAAAAAAGACAATCTTCTATTAAATTATTCATAAAATTACCTAACTTAATTAATCTTAGCAATAAACCTATTTATAATAGGTATCATGATGAGATAATGATTTTTTTAGATGATTATCAATATCCTAAAAAATAGTGTCAAACATTATTTTGGAACCCGCCAATCTGTCATTGGAATAAATTTACCAACGTCAGGATTTGATTTATATATCTTCCAGGAACTACCACCCTTGTGACTATCTGAACTATAGGTAATAGGACCGCAGAGTCCGCCAGTATCATATTCCTCAATATCTTCAAGAGCTTCTATTAATTCATCTTCATCAAGGTCTCTTCCTGCTCTCTTTAATCCTTCTACTAATATTGTATTACATATCCAACCATGAGTATATATTGTGCCACGATAGGGTATTTCTGACCCAGGATGATATTTCAGTGTAATTCTTCTCATCTCCTCCATACCTGATCCTTTATCGTACCAGGGTGATGTTGCATGAACTGAATAAAACATTTTTGTAGCTGGACCGATTTTATTTAATGCTTCGCCTAACATTGCACCCCAACTGCCAAATACTGGTACCTTAACTCCCATTTTTCTTAAATCTCTTAGAAGTGTAATAGTAGTTGGTGTAATAGTACCTACATGAAGTATGCAATTTGCCTTATTCTTCTTAATGCTCATCACTTGAGAACTTGCATCAACTGATGCAGGATGAAGCACCTCCTTTGTAACAGGCTCAAGTTTATATTTTTTAAGCCTTTCAATTGTGGGAAGAAGGTCTATCTTTCCTACTTCTGTATCAGGATAAACTACAGCTGCCCTTGGGTTCTTAATGCCTGAATCATTTACTAAATAATCAACCAATACCTCTACCTGTCCCCTATAAGTATCTGTAATAATGAAAATATATTTCTTAAAAGGTTCAACTGCTAAATCAGGCATTGTTATTGATACTGTCGGCAGCTTATTTTCTTGAATCTTTTTCCATAGGACATTGAGTAGACTTGCAGATCCCGGCCCTACAAAAGCAAAAACTTTATCCTTATACACCAATTTCTTAAGGGCAG
>JAXHTB010000329.1:0-4601 GCA_034190185.1 Spirochaetota bacterium
TAGAACAAACTGATAAAATTATTGAAGCTATAAACAGAATTATTAATAAGTCTCATAAATTGAAATTAATTGTTATCTATATAAAAAATGAGTTTAAACAAAGTATTATTCTAGATATTGTTACAAAAGGAGCCCTTAAAGAGGGTACAATTGGAGCTGAAATCGATCCAAGAATAAAAATAATAAATAATAATATTTATGTTAAACATATTATGGATTCCTTTTCCAATGCTAAACTAGATAAATTCCTTATAAAAAATCGCGTTAATCATATCTATTTTACAGGCTTAGACGCAAAATACTGTGTTGATAAAACAGTACAGGCAGCCTTTAACAGGGGTTATAAAATTTCAGTAATTCGAGACGCAATAGCATCTAGCTCCGATAAAGATAGGGATGATAAATTAGAAGAATTTGAGCAAATGGGAGCTTATGTGATTACTGTTGATGAATTATTATAAATTATCTCAAAGGAGTGGCTAAAAATTTTCACTCCTCCGATTCTGGAGGAGTGAAAGGAGGAGTGTTGCGATTTAATATGTTAATCAAATTACTTATTTCTATTACTTAACTCCGAATTCTATGACAACTTGACCAATGTCAACAGGTGTGATTTCTGCATCCATATTAAAGCCTGCTTTTAAATCATCAAACTTAGGATCCAGATCATCCCCATTTGAATCATAACCACCAGAATCAAATCCTACAGGATTGTCGAGGTTTAGAAGAAATAAAAATTCATTATCAGTAATACTTGGATATTCATCATGAAATGCGTTAATTGCGCCTTGAAGGTGTTCAGTGTCAGCATCCCACTCTTCATCGTAGGTAGATAATACAGAATCAATATCATCACAAATATCAGAATTTTCAGGAAGAGTTACCCATCGCAGAAACAGATCGAGAAAACTCTCGGAGATGCTGTAATCGTTATATAGATCTTCATTTACATTAACATCTGACTTCGGCAACCCAAGATGAGCCACTGCTAAGTTTGAATTTTCATCCGCCTTTGCTTTTATCATATATGTATGATCTTCAATTATTGGTGTATCTCCGTCATCTTCATCATCTCCAAACATAAAATCTGTGATCTGTGCACCGCCTTCAATTGTAATTATATTATCATCTTTTGTAGTATGCAATAATAGATGAGATAAATATCCATTTTCCACAAGCTCTGGTTTTACTGCGGTTAAATCGATGTCCATTACTTTTATATCATCTGTTCCATCAAAGAATATGCTAACTCCAGTTAATACATCAGTGGGATCGTTTACTTTAGGTTTTATAATAACTATTCCTTTAATCTCAGTCTTCATGTAATTAATCTCGAAATATTTATCGTTGTCTGCTGTATAAACCTCAATTTTCTTGTCATAAGTAATCCCATCAACAGTTCCGCCAGGTGTAGTAATTACAATTCTTTCACCATTTTCAACAACTTCATCAAATGAGTCCGGAAGTGTATGAGTTGATAAGTATTCAATGATCTCCCTTGCAAGATCAGCAGCATAATCAGCAATACCGACGTAAATTCTAACTGGATCGAATACTTCCAAAGGATTATCTGGCTTGCTGTTATGATCTTGTGAACATCTGCTTTTAGTTTTCTGGTAAGCTGAAATGCAGTCTGGTATATCAAAAATTGCTTCACTGGCATTAGTTAATCCTGTATCCTTTTTAGCTAAATCCTTATCGGTCAAATCATCATTATCCCAACAACCTGCTAATGCCATAATCAAAAAACAGCTTATAACCATAGAAAATAAGTACTTCATAAAAAACCTCCGAATTATTTTGAATTATAAACTTGCCTTAAAATAACGCCACATAAATGCAAAGTCAAGTTTCAGGACAACAAAAAAATTAATATATTTCAATAATATTACTGATTGTCGATTTTTTCGAAAATTATTCTATATCCAAGGCTTGATATTATTGAATTTAACGTATTAAAAGTGACATTTGAAGTCTTTTCTGATCTTATATTCTGGATTATACTGGGCGAAACTCCGGATTTTTCTGCAAGTTTTCTTACAGAGATATGATTTACTTCCATAGCCTCAAGTAAAAATTCAGAAAGTACTAATATATAGGTACGGTGTCAAAAAAAAAGATTCCTTAAAATGACAAACAATATATATTTTATTTTTGGATTTTTTATTTAAAGAAGTAAAGAGGATGAGAAGATCATAAATAAATGTATTTCAATAAGAACATATCTAATTGACTATATTTTCTCTTGACTTGATACTCTTTTCCAATTATTTTATAATATATTGTATTTCCTATCCCTTTACGATTTACGGTTGTAACCCAATGTTTAAAAACATTTCGAAAAGCTAAGCTCGGGAATAAAGAATACAAGCATATATTTAAGAGCTATTGGTCGATAGAAATTTTAGGTTATACTCTCTATGCACTTTCATCTACTATTCCCGGTAATATTTGCCAAATTTTTTCATTTCGATTCAATTATATAACAAAAGGCGTAGAAATAATGTGTGGAATAACAGGCATTTACAATGTAAAAACCAATAAACCTATAGAATATAATATTCTTAAAAGGATGACAGCTTCCCTCGTTCATAGAGGGCCTGATGAAGATGGTTTTTACATTAAAGATAATATAGGACTAGGACACAGTAGGCTTAGCATCATAGACCTGTCAGGTGGTAACCAGCCTATCTATAATGAGAACAAAAGCATCTGTGTAGTATATAATGGGGAGATCTTTAATTTTATTGAATTAAGAGATTTGTTAAAATCGAAAGGGCATCATTTTTATACTCAAAGTGATACAGAGGTAATAGTTCACCTCTACGAGCAATACGGAAAAGATTTCCTTCAACATCTTAATGGTCAATTTGCTATTGCGCTATGGGATGAAAACAGCAAAGAACTTCTACTGGCGAGAGATCGCGTTGGAATTCGCCCATTGTTTTACTCTTTACTTCAGGACGGCACATTTCTTTTTGGCTCTGAGATGAAGGCTATTTTTTATCATAACGGGATAGAGCCCAAGATCGATCCTGAAGGGATCGATCAGATCTTTAGTCTTTGGGTCAATATCCCTCCAAAAACTGTATTCAAAAATATAAACGAATTGGCTCCGGGAAGCTTTCTTACTGTTTCGACAGAAGGCATAAAAATTCATCAGTACTGGAAGCTGCAATATCCTGATGAGAATCAATATGAAGACAAACCGTTAGATTACTATACAAAAGAATTGAGCAATCTAATTTATGATGCTGTGACTCTGCGCCTTCGCGCCGATGTGCCTGTCGCTTCATACTTAAGCGGTGGAATAGACTCCTCTATTATTTCAGCGTTAATTAAAAGATATCACAATAATGATCTGATTACATTTTCAGTTTCATTCAGCGATGCTGATTATGATGAACGTCCTTACCAGATGGAGATGGTGAAATTCCTGAATACAGATCATCGTATTATTGAAGCAGATTATGAAAATATTGGCAGAGACTTTTCGGATGTTGTTTGGTTTGCAGAGAAACCGATGATCCGAACAGCGCCTACTCCTCTTTATATCCTCTCAGGTCTAGTTCGCGAGAATAACATAAAGGTCGTTTTAACCGGTGAAGGTGCAGATGAGATATTCGGAGGATATAATATATTCAAAGAAGATAAGATTCGGCGTTTCTGGGCAAAATATCCAAATTCTAAAATGCGTCCAACACTTCTTTCCGCCCTTTATCCTTATATAGCTAAAGATCCCAGAGCAAAAAGATTCTGGCAATTATTTTTTAAAAAGGGCCTTACAGATACAGATAATACCTATTACTCACATCTTATTCGCTGGGACAACACATCTCAAATTAAAAGTTATTTTAATAACATGTATAGAGAAACCTTTAATAATGAAAAAATTTTTCATGATCTGGATAACTATATCGATCCAGATATCAAAAGATGGCATCCGCTTTGTAGGGCTCAATATATGGAAATTATTTTATTTATGTCTGGTTATCTTCTTTCTTCACAGGGAGATAGAATGATGATGGGACACTCAGTTGAAGGCAGATTCCCTTTTCTGGATCATCGTGTTATTGAATTTGCTAATACAATTCCACCAAAGTACAAGATAAAAATATTGAATGAAAAGTATATTCTAAAAAAGACATACGAAGAACTACTACCCGAATCTATTACAAAGAGGGATAAGCAACCTTACAGAGCTCCTATTGGCCAATGCTTTACTGGAAATAATAATAGTGTTGCTTCCTCCATGATAACTAGAGAAAAAATTGAAAAATTCAATATTTTTGATCCCGACAGTGTAGAAAAGTTATTGAAAAAGTTTAAACCAGAAAGCAGTCTAAATATCAGCGCAAGAGATGATATGTCACTTGTTGGTATAGTTTCATTACAATTGCTGTATAATAGTTTTATTGAAAATTCTGAATTTAAGCAATAGATCTTCGTGAAAACACAAAGGATGGGGAAGGGAGAATTGGAAATTCTTGGAGATTTTGATAATAAATTGAATACTTTAAACGATAAAATAACTGTAAACTAAAACTTTTAAATAGTTAAAAATTGTATACTTAAGGAGAAATTATGGCAAATATACAAGA
>JAXHTB010000033.1:0-6530 GCA_034190185.1 Spirochaetota bacterium
AAGAACATGGGATACGGATTTCTGGACCTCCTCTTGGTCGTCCCCCTAAAGTTGCCAAGTCGAATGATAATCTAAAGCAGGAAAAACAGGATCTAAGAGAACGTGTAGCCATTGAGGGTAAGATTGGAGAAGGTAAGAGACGTTATGGATTATCCAGAATAATGGCAAAGTTGCCTGAGACAAGTGAATCTGTTATAGGCATTATCCTTCCGGTGATGAATCTTGAAAGGAGCGAAGGCTTCTTTTTGCCTAAATTTTACTGCGTCTATTTGGACGTTATGAATGCTCAAGTTTAACAGTATAGCATTAAAATTAGACTTTTTCAGGAAACCTTACATATGACTTTTTATTAAAATGCATTCTATATGGTTCAAAAATACTATCAAGAATTCCAGGTATTCTAACGACTTTCATAACAAAGGCAATTCCTTTCCGTATTTATTTTGATATTGGTTATTGAATAAATCGGCGAATTGCCTTTTTTTGATTATAATTCTTTTATGTCACATGAATAATAGTTATATAATAGAATATTATTATATTTGAAACAAATTTAACAAACAAAAAGCGGTCAACTTAATATATTTATTTGGATATTCAAACCATTCATAATATGATTCCCATCTTTTAATGATAATTTGAATATCTCGCCGTTAATAACACCAGGAGGGATACTTAGCTGAAACACCTTTTCCCCCATATTAGTATTCATGGTGATAACCTTTTCTGTTCCATGGAGCGCTTCATCAGATGTAATATTAATTTTGTTTAATAGATCTCCATTAAAAATAAAATCCCCAGGTATGGCAGATCGAAACGAGCATCCTCTTCCAAACTTCCCCCTTCTTCTGCAGCCCATTCCTCTACCAGAAGAAAAATTTTTTCTTATATTTCGCGCATATTCTGATCGAAAATCATTGATATCATCATGTGTAAAATGTTTATTAAAATCGATATATCCCGATCTGTCGTACATTGCTTTTTTTTCAGGATCCCCTAAAACTGCATAAGCTTCATTTATCTCTTTAAATTTTTCCTCTGCTCTTTCATCCACATGATTCTGATCAGGATGATATTTAAAAGCTAAATGTCTATATGCTTTTTTTATTTCTTCAGGTTTTGTATCCCTCTCTAAACCTAAAACTCGATAATAATCTATTCCGTTCATTTTCCAATATTTAAATCATAAAAATATTTTTATCATCTATCTGATGATTTATTACTGTAATATTAGTATCTTTTATTTTATTCTCATTTGTTACAATCCTGATATAAAAATATATGGATCTTATTTAAGCATAATTAAATGATTGTATACAAAGATATGCTATTGTTGCTACTATGCTGTCAGGACTGTTATCATCCCCCCTAGAAAGATCGCAGACCGGTTTTTCAAATCCCTGGGTAACAAAAAAACCAGGATTAAATAACTGCCACGCTTTATAAGCAGGATTTCCATGAGCCAGCTCAGAATATATAAACAAATTTGCTTCAGAAAAGAGGGCATCCTTTAATAACATAGCATCCCTACTATAAAGATAATGCTTAATCTGTTCTGGCAACTTATCAATGGTATTTTCTATCTTATCAATAGAAGTCCTATCGTGTCCTATAAAAGCAACAACTGGATCAATGCCGGTTACTAACCTATATGTTGATATACTATCTGATACTATATGAGTTAACTGAATAGGCGCAGGTTTAGGTCTTATTGCCATATCACTTATTGCTATAACTGCGCCCGACCTGCCATCATAATCATTATATGCCCATTCAAAATAATCAATTAAAGAATGGGCAGAGGTGGCGTCCGAGTAGATGAGACAATTAGCTGTCATTCCATTGAATGGATCAAATCCACCTAACTTTTTTAACATTATATCTCTATCCAATGATGCATCAAGTTGTATTTCTCCAAAACAAACACCTCTTCCTCCGCTTTGAATATACATATCAGATGCTTTTTTCATAAGTTCAGGGTGATTATGGTTAGCAGCGCCTGCTGTTGAAAAAGAGATAAAGGCTAGAACAGGATCATTGACAAAATTAGAAGCTTTTTCAGCAGCTTCAACAATTCCTTCAAGACTATAATTATCTGATGGATAGGCAACTATAATATCTCTTCCATCTGGAAGGCTTAACTCAAAGATGTTATCTGGATATCTTTTCGAAATAGGCATTAAATCAAGGCTTCTTGATTGTGTAAAAAAAATCGCTGATGGTGTTTTATAATTTAGTACTAATGAGCAACCCACAATCAACGCTTCACTTGGAACATCCATACCCCCTAATAAGGCATCTGCTTCATTATTCTTGAGCTTAAGCGAGGCTGAGATAAAAGGTAGAGTATCCTTCTCACTAATACCAAAAGAGCTGTACATCATAGAGAGAGTTTGATCTACCTTATCAATCTTCGTCTTTCTATTTGGGCTTCCAAGAGGGTCATCTTTATATCCCTTATATTCAGCTAGATCTATTTTTGAAGAACTAGTATCTATAGACAACAACTCTGCAAAGTCGATTACCTCCTCAGCCACTAATTGATACAGTTTGTTCTTAAGATCATCTGTTACAATTACTCTTACTTTTCTGCCAGCCTTTTTGGCAAATAATTTTGCTCTTTCGATGAGATTGTTTTCCAGCTTTGATTCTAATGTTAGCATCTATTTATCCATGTTGCCAAAAAAATTATATGGGAAATTATTTACAACCCTTTCTGTTCGTTCTTTAATATACAAACATTTTAAATGATAAATAATATTTTATCATTCTGCAAGATATTTATTAACTTCATCAGCCATCTGATGACCTATTACTGTTATATTAAGATCTTCTATTTCATTCAATGTCTTTAGAGAATTTTTAATATCAAGAGCTAATGAAAAAATTAATGGGCAAACAGGGGATGATGGTTGTAATTTAAGAGAAACTCTCGCATCCTCTGTCACGTCAAGATCCTTGATCAATCCCATACTTATCACATCCACCGAGGTTCCCTGATCGATGATCTCTTTTAATTGCTCGATAATTTTTTCTTTAAGTTCCATTGGTCTCTGAAATACCCTATTGTATATTTTCGCCGCTCTTTATGCGAACCAAACTTATTTGACAATAAAAGAAGCTCCTTAATCTTCGGTTTAATAACTGACTGGGGCACGGCCCCGAAGATTTGGTCAACATTTTTACCCTTTTGGAAAAACATCAATGTTGGTATGCTCATAACGTTATATTTACTGGCTGTATCCAGAGCTTCATCAATATTTATCTTACAAAATTTGAATTTACCACTATAATCCTCAGATAGCTTTTCAACTACTGGGGAGACCATATTGCAAGGACCGCACCAGGGCGCCCAAAAATCTACTAGAACAGGCAAATCTGATTGCAAAACCTCTTTCTCAAAATTCTGATCTGTAACTTCGCTTACCATCTGAGTCCTTCTCCTTGTTATAATTAGGATTTAATATCTTTGACAATATTGGAAGCGGGCAAATAAATCATTAGCTCATTGTTTTAGTAGAATATCAGCAGATCCTCCTACATGGTCACCGTGTAATGGTCTTTTCTTTGACACGGATGAGGCACGAAAATCCCCATCCTTCCCTCAATTTTTCATCATTAGCATTGTTATCATAAACTATAACAATTGATTTTCTAATAACATCCTTCATAATTATTTACAAAAATTTAATTCTTAATCATAATGTCCAAAGGGAATTAAAAAAAACATCTTTGGCAGTCCTCTTCAATCTGAGCCTTAGTTTGAATGCTTGTTGTTGCGTGTATGATCTTTTGCTTATTATAATACACAGTAAATGGCAAGCCCATGAATGTACTGCATTCTTTTGCTTTCTTTATTGGAGTCGCGGCCTCAGTGTCAAATTCCACAACCCGAAATTGTATTTTCTTATACTTATCCTCTAATTCCAATTGCTCCATCGCTTTATAAACAGGAATACACATTGGCCCCCATCTGCCAGCACATACTACTAGCATATCATTTCCAGATAAAGTCTCCTTAAAATCCTTCAATGATTCTATATGTTTTAACTTTGTATCCATTGTCAATTTCTAATCTCCTTTTTTTGTGTTACCTGCTAATTTTTACAAAACCTTAAAAAGCAATTTCTAACTTTATCCCTATTCCCAGTTCATTCCAAAGCACCCCACTAACATTTTCAAGGGTATTCTGTGAACATTTCTTCAAGAAGATTACTTACTATTCAGAGCTTTTAATACATTTTGCCAAATCTCTTTAACCTCTTCAGTTAATTCTCCACAATCATACTCAACTACAGATTTTTTATTTATCATAGCTTTTGTTACAATTGGATTATAACTTATCTTACCTGCCATCTGCAGCATATTTTGAGAACAATACTCTTCTATTTGCTTTGAATTGTTTAAATTGATATCGTACTTATTTATGCATACTAATGCTGGAATATCAAAATGTCTTGCGACCCCAACAACCCTTTCTAAATCATGTATTCCTGATAGAGTGGGTTCTGTCACAACTAGTAGCAGGTCTACTCCTGTTATGGCTGCTATAACAGGACATCCAATACCTGGGGGACCGTCGATTATAATATATTCAGATTGCTCCTTTTCAGCAATAAGCCTTGCCTGCTGCCTCACCAGGGTCACAAGCTTCCCGGAGTTTTCCTCAGCAATTCCAAGCTTTGCATGAGTCATATATCCATGTCTGGTATGTGAGACAAACCATTTGCCAGAGAGATTCTGTTCCATATTGATTGCTCCTTCCGGACATGCCCTTGAGCAAAAAGCACAGCCTTCGCATGAAATAGGGTCAACAGTATAATTTTTAATAGCGTCAAATCTGCAGAGATTTACGCATTCACCACACTGTGTGCACCTCTCTTTATCTATTACCGCAGTTCTGCCTCCCTGAAAATCTTCGCTCTTCTCTATCTCTGGCTTCAGGATAAGATGAAGATCAGCGGCGTCAACATCACAGTCTGCCATAACATGAGAATCAGACAATGAGGCAAAGGCTGCGGTAACCGTGGTCTTGCCTGTTCCACCCTTACCGCTTATAATGGTTAACTGCTTCATTTTAGTTAAGCTCCTTTTTGATCATATCATAAAGTTGAAGAAAATTTTTATTATACTCAGGTAAGGCCTCTAATAATGGGACCCCATTTGAATATGCCACTGCTATTCGTCTATCCCAGGGGATGGTCATTAAAATTTGTATATTTTCTTCCCTGCAATAATTTTCAACTTCTTTATCTCCTATGTCTGAGCAGTTTATTACCACTCCAAAGGGAATGCGCAATTTCCTTATCATCTCCACAGCCAGCTTAAGATCATTTAGACCAAATGGGGTTGGCTCAGTTACTAATATGCAGAAATCAGTTTCCTTGACAGATTCCACAACCGGACAAGACGTTCCAGGTGATGCGTCAATTATAACATCATTTTGATTATGGATAAGACCTTTAACGCGCCGAATCAGTGGAGGAGCCATCGGTTCTCCAATGTTAAGGATACCGTGAATAAGCTCAATATTTTGAGAATTTCCCTTTTCAATAATACCTATCTCTTTATCGATCTCGCTTATGGCATTCTCAGGGCAAAAATAGCTGCATGAGCCGCAGCCATGACACAACTCCGGGAAGAATAGAACCTTATCCTTTATCACAACAATGGCGTTAAATTCGCAAACTTCAGCGCATTTGCCGCAATATGTGCATTTTGAATCATCTACCTTTGGTACAGGTATGCCCACAGATATCCTTTCTGCCAGTTGCGGTTTTAAAAATATATGCGCATTAGGTTCTTCAACATCACAATCCAAGAACTGCACATTACCAAGGGAAAGGGCTAAACTCACTGCAATTGTTGTTTTTCCAGTTCCGCCCTTTCCGCTTGCTATTGATATTATCATAATTGCCTACCCCCTAACCATTGCTGTGCCGCACTTGGGGCATTTTATATCATAGCATGGAATGCCTGCTTGATGTGCGACTGTAGCTCCGCAGGATGGACATAGGCAATTGCCACTGGGTCCAGCGCCAGGTCTAGCTCCTCCCATTCTGCCTATGCGGCCGGTGCCTCCGCTTCTTCCTCTTCCTGTTCCTGGACCGCCACCCCCAGGAGGCCCTGTTCCATCACCTCTTGGCATATCAATCACCTCCTATAAATTATTTTTATTTTAGTCTTTCCTTTCAGCTAAACCGTTGATCCTTTTCTCTATCATCTCAAGCTCCTCCCTCATCTTTTTCGATTGTTCCTTAAGCATTGTTATCTCTTCATCTTTAGACATCTGTGGAGAAGTTTGCGTTTGAATTGGACCCGCGCCTGGACTCATACCTCTACCCATGCCCATCCCTCTACCCAAACCAGATCCCATTCCTCTGCCGCTTCCCATTCCTGCTCCTGTGCTCATGCCATAATGCGATGCTACTGAGGGTTCTGAAATATATTGATATTGTCCTTCCTTGAATCCCTCAACTGCCTCCTTTACAGAGATATTTGATAAACCCACAATAATTTTTATGCCGGCT
>JAXHTB010000033.1:6630-17297 GCA_034190185.1 Spirochaetota bacterium
CATGCCATAATGCGATGCTACTGAGGGTTCTGAAATATATTGATATTGTCCTTCCTTGAATCCCTCAACTGCCTCCTTTACAGAGATATTTGATAAACCCACAATAATTTTTATGCCGGCTGCCTGAAGGGCGCTGAATGCATTAGGACCAGTATTGCCTGTGAGCACGACCTCTATACCCTTATTAGCTACAAGCTGAGCAGATTGAGACCCTGCGCCCCCGCCAGCGCTTATAGATGGATTTTCAATAGATTCAAACTGCATATTATCTGTATCCAGAATGATAAAATACTGGCATCTCCCAAACCTTGGGTCTATAAGACTATCCAGACTTGGGCCAGAGGATGTAACACAAATTTTCATTATTCTACCCCTTATGATAAATTTGATATGCTTAATTAACATATTTGTATACTATTTCAATTAAATAAAACGGTTAATATATGATGAATATTATAATACTCAAGATTCACACTTTAACGGCATTCTTCTGATTTCCCGCAAGGAATATCTCTACCGCAACATGGAGTTTCTCTGCCGCATGAAGGCACCCCTGCCTTTGAGCTCATCTCATTTGAGCCCTTCATAATAAATCCTCCTCCACCTGTAATCAGACGCCTCACCGGGCCTCTGCAATCGGGACACTTCTCAAGGGGGGCATCTTCCATTCTCTGGAACTGATCAAACCGCTCTCCGCATGATAAACAAACATATTCATATGTAGGCATAAACTGCTCCTTTTTGAAATTATTTTTAATGTCTTTTTAAAGGCAGAAAAAAATCTAATACAAAAATTATTAAAATGATTAATCCCTTTATCTATAACTGTTATATTATTAATGAGCTGTTTAACATCTACACCGGCCTCTTCCCATGCCCCTGCCTCTTCCGAATCGAGTCCCATAACCGATCCCGAATTGCGGTTGGCAAAAAGGAGTGGAATACAATGGTACATATGGAATACCATATCCCGTATTATAAGTATAAGGATTGACTGGAGGACTATAAACATGGTAGGGAATACCATAAGTTGGTGACCAATAACCTGGCGCTTGACCATAATAACCTAACATAACTATTACCTCCTTAAAAAAACATAGTATCTCTAATATCCGAATAATATTATTTGCTATTTTAATTTCAGAGTTCCCCCTCCTGGCAACATATCGTCTGTTGGAGCGCTACCATGCTTATCCCTATATTCTTTTCTTTTGCATTGGTTCATTTTCGGTCCTTTGCAATACTGAGCAATTAAACCTTGGCACGCCAACTCATTTGTTTCATTATGTTTCTTGAAGAAACCACATGTTGACAAAAGATCGCATTTTTGATCCATGATGAACTCCTTCTATTATATTTTTTTGTGGTGGTTGATATTATCAGCAACATATTACAATGCATTCAATACGGCTAACCCATCTATTATTTAACGGGAGATGCTAATCTCTTCAATTGATCATCTGTTAATGGTTCACCGTATTCAGAATATTGTACTTTTACAGATCTTTTATTTTCAATAGGCACCCATTTATCATCTTTCTTATTTAAGAAAATCCATTCCAGTCTGTCAGCAATAAGGGGAACCACACCTTTCCATTGTTCTATCTTGCCGTCCTTGAAACTCATCATCGGAATGTTTTTCCCTTTTTCCATCAATCTAACAGCCTTGTTCGCATGGCATTCTTTACACTGTTTACCCTTGCCTTGCACAGCATGAGTAAAATATGGGGCATAAGCTATGAATTTATTGTCATCATAAACTAGTGTTTGAACATTACCAGAAGTGACCTTGCCTTTATAATTTATTAAAATCATCCACTCCTGAGTTGGAGGTATAAAATTTCCCTTCCTCTTTCCTGTTTTCAGGAAATTGTCAAAATGACAATTTAGACATGTTGTCGAATTTTTTACATGACATGAAGCGCAATCCAACTTCCCTTTATGCACAGTATGAGACCGGGTTTTACTTATTTCTCCTTTATGGCAATTATCACAAGAGGCTTTTACAGCACCTGTATCTCTCATTGATTTATATAGATTGCCATCTCCATGAATATCTGAACCGCTATGACAATCAACACAGGTCATACCGTTTGCAATATGAACATCTAGAGTTTTGGTTTTCTTCCCTATTGCAAAGGTAACCTTTTCTCTGCTATGACAATTAAGGCATATTCCCATATCCTTCGATTTTTTAACGGAATATAATAAATAATTGCCCTTTTTTTCTGCATGACATGTGTCACAGCCTTTAACATGACAATTTTTACAATCAAGCTTATCATAAGATATATTCGTAATATCCTTAAATCCGCCCTCCTTCTCATACCAGTATCTCATACCATCAGTTGTGAAGTGAAGACTTTTCTTAAAGAAACATTCAATCTCACTTTGTGGTTTGCTTTCCTTACATCCGAAAAATAATACACACGATATCAATCCTATATATATTGTTTTTAAAATTATTCCTGAATTTTTCATTATTTATTTCCTCCTTATTATATAATCTCATACACTTTGAATAAGCTCAGATGACACCTAATTCATGGGGAGATATACTATCTCCCTAACATTAAATGCCTCAGTTAGTGCCACCGCTTGAAGCGCAAGCAGTTTTCGGACCTGCGCTTGAACTGAACAGTGACAACAACTTGCACGAATTAAAGGCATTGCATTCGAACTCATATATGCGCATCCTTATGCACCTCCTGCTTGATAAAGTATAAGTTCTAATAAACCTATTACAAAAAATTTTATCCTAATAAATAATATATCAAAATTTAAATTAATACTTATAATCTCATAATCAAAGAATCTTCCGTTATAGCACATATCAACCTGTTTGGCATAAAATCAATTATTATTATCATTATAAAAGACTGAATCCACACCTCGATCTATAAACTATAGAGTGCTCTCAATATTTACAATAAGACGCTTCAATTCCTCTATGTCAGTTTCATTAGGATGACCTTTAGCTTTAGGCGCATCAGAAAACCATTCCGGTGGGTCTGTTCTTGATTGAATCTTTTCAATAACATCAGGGCTCATTTCACCTTGACAACTAAATGTTCCAACGAATTTAGCATCTTCAACTGAATCCTTAGCATAATCCATAGCCTTATGAACATGCATAGACCCTGCAGACGCTCCATGTGTGGCAAACAAGAATAAGGATTTCCCTTTAATCTTAGACAGGTATTCCATCGATTCAGGAACGGGTTTTCCTCCTTTTAACCAAAAACCTACAGCAAAAAAGTCATAACCGGAAGGATCCGGAGCCTCATCAATAGGAAAAATATCCTTTTCGCCTGTTAATGCATCGAACACAGCTTGAGCCAATTTACGAGTATTGCCTGTCTGACTTGAATAGACTATCAATGATTTCATGGAATTTTCTCTTGATAATTTATATAATATAATCCATAATGTTGATTATTCTGTTACTATTGGTATAAGCCATGTCATTCATACAGCTTACTGTTAATACTCATTGACTAATGATTAAACAGATCTATTTGTGTAACCATTCCTTTTTATCATTTATAATAATGTCTGGTGAATCACTATCCTTAAAAAATCTACTCATCCATCCAATACTTGCATTCTCCACACTATCGAAAAATGGATTATATGGCTTAATATCTAATAGAGGTGTGTCATTTATTATGTCGAGTCCCTTTACCTTGAGCATAGAATCTTCAACACCTAGTAACTCTACAAGGGTGAGCCCTATATGATTAGGTCTATGTGGAGATCTAATTGAGAATACTCCCCTTCTTTCATTATCCATATATGGCCTTGCTATGAGCTTAACAACCGGACTCTTATGAAAATAATAAAGCAGAAAAACATGAGAAAAACCTTCAACATCTTTAAGCCCTTCTGTATATTCAGGAAATATCTTAACAATCCCTTCTGCATCGGATTTAAGTCTTCCTTGAATAGGAATATTATCAGCTACGCTCCTAAAGGGAGAATTTATGATCCCTATTGGTTCTATTTCGATCTTATAATCACTCACAGTAAATTTTCGCTCAAATGGAATTAGTTTTTTTAGAAGTAAATTCATAGCAAGGCAACACGATTCTCATCACTTCAAATTGGTTATTTATAAAATCCATATTATATATAATTTCACTCATTATTCACGACCATATCAGATGCAAATTGATCAAAAATTTGTATTTGAGGGCCTAGGGCCCTCAAATACAAAAATAAAAATAAGGGGAAGTATAATCCTTTATAACTGTTCTACCTATTCGCCTTGCAATTCATCCAATCTCTTAGTAATATCATTCAGCATATTTTGAAAATATTCGGACTGTTCTCTTAAAAATCCTATTTCATCTTCCTTGCTTACTGGTGGGGTTACACCAGCATATGGCGGCATTCCTCTATAATCAGCCGGATTTCCGTATCTCATCCATCCCGGAAGTCCAGTTGCATAAAACATATTTCTATATCCTCTGCCTCGGCCACCGCCGCCGAAATACCCTCTTCCCCGAAAGCCTCTGCCTCCTATAGGGTTTGCATATCCAGGCATATTATAACCTGCACAATATCCTCCTGCTCTGCCGGTCATTGACCCAAGACCAGCCGGACCTGTTCCATCTCCTCCTGGCATATAAATCACCTCCTATATATTATTATCTTATTTATAAATTTAATATAAATGATATACATTCCTCTTTTTAAAATTATTTTAAAACTCAATGGCTATAATCTAGAAAATCAACTTTCCAAACCATTATATTATTATATACCGCAAAAATTGTGCCAAATATTAAATTGTAAGATTTAAATGATAGAAATTTAAGATTATCAGTTATATGGGGGAGTATAATGTTGTATGATTTATTATATTCTAAATTATTGTTGAAATATTCTCTGTTAAACAATCATACTTCTATGAAATAATATTACATAATAATAAATTATTATTTAGACCAAAAGAATATGTTGCATTATGCAATATAATAGAATGAAAATAATTGCAATTTGCAATATCCTTTACAATTTAATCGATAATAACTGCCACTATTCAAGCTTATTCTATACTGAAGTATCTTAGGATACTGCATCAAATAGCAGATCTATCATTTTTCATACTTTATAATCTATCGAACTAGTTTTAGTTATCTATTTTTAAGATAATCAATTGGTCATTTTAAACAGATTTGAACAAATATTTTCCATGGTCTCATAAGATTATATATAGTTGACAAAAAAAATAATAATAATATATCATGTCTATGAATCATGATCAAATAGCTTATTGCGGTCTATACTGCGAAGAGTGCCCTTTTTATAAAGGTAAAATAGCAGACCTTGCAAGAGACCTAAGAAAAGAACTACGGGACTCAAAGTTTAGTAATATAGCAGAAAGTATCCCTTTTAAGGAATTTAAAAACTACGAAATTTGCTACGAAGTTCTAGGAGCGCTAGTTAAAATAAGATGCAAGAGCGCTTGCAGGAAGGGCGGCGGTAATCCTTTCTGCGCTATACGCAAATGCTCCCAAAAGAAAAATTTCCCGGGTTGCTGGGAATGCGAAGATATTAATAACTGCAAAAGACTTGATGCATTAAAGGCAGGCCACGGAGATGCGCACATCAAAAACCTGCGTAAAATCAAGAAAAAAGGGATAGACATCTTTCTTCAAGGGCCGATTCACTGGTATTCAAAGATAAAGTAAAGCAACTGAGTATTTCCCCTTGCTTAAAGTATAATATCCTTACGCAAGGTATCTTTCAAATTCCAATATATACGATGTTTTTACCACTGTAATATATGGAAATATTTTAATATGACATTTAATTCAAATAATTATCTCCTTGAAATGATAAATGATTTATTTGTCAATAATATCGATTTTATAATTGCAGGTGGGGTTGCGCTCGTATTGCATGGAATCGAAAGGATGACACTTGATCTTGACATATCAGTTTCTATGACTGAATCAAATCTAAATAAACTCATTATAACATTAAAAAATATGGGACTAACCCCTCGTGTGCCTGTACCGGCTGAATCTCTTCTTGATCCTGTAAAAAGAAGATCATTTGTTACTGATAAAAATGCTATGGTTTTTACTTTTATAGACACTAATAATCCATTCAGACAAATTGATATTTTTTTAACAGATGACCTTTCCTATAACGCTTTGATAGATGACACTGACATATTAACTATAAATAATAATGAAATATATGTGCTTACAAAAAATAAATTGCTTGAATTAAAGGAGAGAATCGATCCCAAAAGGGACAAAGACATTTTTGATATAAATCAATTAAAAAAACTCATGACTGAATATTAAAATGAATTCAAAATCCAAGATCGATAAAGCAGATGAAATAGAGAGGTTCAGGGAATTCGTAAGGGAATTGCCCGATGATTCCTTTGATGGTCATACAGAATTTAAAAATCTTACTCCGGAACAGAAACTTTTGTGGTTGTCTCAGGCAGCGGAATTTTATTACAGTATAAAAAAGATAAGATAAAAGATCATATATACAATTTTGAAGTATATAAAAATTGATTATTTCTATTGAGGAGGATATTTATGTGCATAAACTTCACAAAACGAATATCGATCTGTACAACAGTGTTAATATTATCATTTATATTTTCAGGAATTCAACCGCTTTATTCTCAAAAGAAAAATACAGCTCAAATACAGGAAATAAAATCTGGAATAAAAGATCAGGTTGAAGCTGGATCAGAAGAATCATTAAATAATTCGGATACCCTATCTGAAAATCCTGATGAAGAGTTTATTGAGCCTGACAACGATAACCTCTTTGCAACGCTAAAACAGGGCGGCCCTTTAATGATCTTTCTTCTTATCCTGGCTTTAATTTCTCTTACAATTATTATTGAAAGAATTCTTTTCTTTACAAAAAATAGAGTATGGGACAGCAATCAGTTAAATGAATATATCAAATCTTTAGCTGAAGACTCAAAGGCCATCTATCGTGAGGATATGGAGGATGAACTTAGAGCTGGATTCCAACTTTACGCTAACAGCATGGAAAGAGGTACAACCCTACTCTCGGGCATAGGCAATCTTTCACCGATTGTTGGATTTCTTGGCACTGTTATTGGTATGATTAACGCATTTTCTGCAATAGCAGTGGCTACAACTGTAAATGCTAAGGTCGTTGCTGTTGGTATACAGATAGCTCTTGTAACTACAGCAGGTGGACTGGTTGTTGCTGCGCCTTCACTCGGCTTTTTATATCTTTTTATGCATATCATTCAAAACCGCTATACACAATCTGATGAGATTATAAATGGACTAACAGCAGCTCTCCCAAGACTTTCTGAAAAACTCCTAAAAGAAGAAGCATAAACATAATGGATAACAATAAGATTATTCTAAAAATATTATCGAGACGTCAAAGACAGAAACGCATACAAGAGGAGAGGCAATTCGATTCCTCTTCAGTTGGAGATCTTGCCTTTCTGCTGCTTATCTTTTTCATAGTTACAAGCTCATTTATCCTGAGGCAGGGCATCTTCTTTTCTCTTCCTTCTAAAAATGCAAGTTCTGTAAGAATGGAAGCAAAGCAGATACTTGAAGTATATCCAAAGAATAACGGATTTATCTATAATAAAGATCTACTGGATCGATATAGATTTAAAGAGGCCGTGATTGAACATAAGAAGAAATATCCTAATTCAGTTCTAATAATATATATGGATACAGATGTTAAATATGATCGTCTTGTTGACACATTAAGCATAGCAAAAGAAACAGGCACTAGTCGTGTATCACTAAAAAAAATTTAGACAGAAATAAGTAGAATGCATAAAAGATCGTTTCTCACTAGACTAAAACCCATAGCCATAGGTTCAGCAATGGCAGATCTGGCAATGCTTTTGCTGGTTTTCTTTATGGCGACAACTACTACAGAACCTCCTAAAGGGGTTGAGGTGGAGCTGCCACTGGCAGAGACTTCAGGCGCTGAGCAGGATAGCCTATATATTACAGTATCCCAACAGGGTAAAATCTATTTTGACGGCAAGCTGGTCACACTTCAACAATTACATGACTACCTGGCTATGAGACAATCTGAGAAGGACCGTGTGATGTCGATAACCGCAGATAAAGATCTTGATTATGGGCAAATCTCAAAAGTACTGGAGGTATTGCAAGAACAGGAATTTTTGAATATTGTATTTATGTCACAGCCAAGAAATGGAGATGATCTAATCAATGATTAAATCGATGGATCAACAACAAGCAGGTATATTCAGCCATATTTCTAAATTTGAGCAGGAGCATCCATATGTTTTTTCATTTATCCTATCTCTGATATTTTTATCCTATATACTTTTTTACAGCCCTTCATTAGATATTACTGAGGAGAATCTCACACCTGTTGAGAATATTCAGTTTATCGATATTGACAGGATTGACTCACCAAAACGCATTGTGAAAAAGCAGGTTGCTAAAGAAGAAGGAAATATTGATGAGAGCGAACCGATAGTTGAAAGAGCTGTTGGAACCTCAGAAGACACCAATGCTGTTGACATAGCCTTTTTCCCTAATATTGCACCTCCTAAACCTATTGGCAAACTAAAAAAAAGATATCCCAAAATAGCCAGAGAGATGAATATTGAGGCTGTTATCAATATTGAATTATTAATAGCAGCGAATGGCAAAGTTAAGAATGTAAATGTACTTGGTATACGATTATCCAAGGCCTTACCTCCAGAAATGCATGGAAAAATTGCAAAGGAATTCTCCAGAGATGCCCTGAAGATACTTCTTGGAGCTCAGTTTACTCCGCCAATAGTAAACGGGAAAAATGTTGCTATAAAAATGGAAATGCCGTTGCGATTCAGACTAAATTAACATAAATTAAGCATATGAAAATACTCAATAAATATATATTAACAATCACATTTAACTGTTTAATTCCTCTTTTTATTATCCCAATGCTCTCTTCTTCATTATATTCCCAGCAGCAAGTAGGATTTATTCTCAAAGGTAAGGTTTACAGCAGCGCAACTCGCAAACCAGTTGATTTTGCAACTGTTATTGTTCTTGAAGCAAAGAGAAAAGCCCGAACTCAAGAGGACGGTTCTTATGAGATAACTGTCCCAGAGACAGGAGAATATACAATAATCGTACGTTCTAGCGGGATGAAGATGTTTAAAACTAAAATTAAAATAAGTAGAGATCTAAACCGCAATTTTACACTTATGCCAATAAGCATAAAAGGCGCTGCTCTCACCATCATCGGAGAAAGAGATATTCAAAAGGTATCACGCCGCACAATGACAGTAGAGGATCTAAAAGAGACTCCTGCATCCTTTGGAGATTCTATTAACGCCCTTTCATCCCTTCCTGGTGTTGACAGAACAGACGGCTTTTTTGGGCCCCTTGTTATACGAGGCATGTATCCTGACAGAAACAGGTACTACATAGACGGCATGCCGATCAATAATCCAATGCACTTTGGTGGAATTCATTCTGTAATAAACAATAACCTGATGAGTGAAGTAGACCTCTATGCATCAGCGTTTCCATCCCAATTTGGCGGACCACTGGCTGCTGTTATAGATATTAACACCCAAGATACTGTAAAAGAATTTGGAGGATATACCGATATAGGAATAATCTCTGCCTCAGCACTAGTGCAAACCCCAATTACAAGATCAGTAATTAATGGAGAAGAAATAAAAGAAGAGAATGCAGGGTATCTTATTACATCTGGGAGATACGGCTATCTAAGTCTAATTGTGCCTTATATTATTGAAATGACAACCGATAATGATGTAGAATTCGCTCCTGAATACTACGACTATCAAGTAAAAGGTAAGTATTATATAAATGATCATAATTCAATAAGTATACTCTTCATCGGGAGCTTTGACAAGATGAAATTTTTAACATCAGAGGATGCAGTAGATGAGGATGAGGGAGAAGACCCATTAGTCAATGATTTTGAGCTTCAAAGTGACGAAATGTTTAACAATTTTGGATTTTACTATACCTATCAACTTGACCGTTTAAAAAATAGGGTTATGCTCTATGCCTCCTTAAGCAGACATATTTTTCATATGAAATCGGGTCAGGAAGATATTGCTGATTGGATCAAAGATTTTAATCAGAATGTAAAACCCTATATATATGGGATTAAAAACGACTTCAATATTGAATGGTGGGAAAGAAGGTCAATGCTCAGAGGCAATATTGAGTACACACTCTACCACTTTACAGCAACAGGCAATTCGATAATAGACAATAGCGCAGAAGAAGGTTTCGACATTGCGGACAACGACCGTGTGAGGGTTGAGGAATTAGACCTCAAGTTTGTTAATCATTCAATGGGAGGGTATCTGGATAATAAGTTTACACTTGGTGGTCTTATATTTGTTCCTGGTGTTAGATTTGACTATTATTTTCGCTCCAAAGAGACAACAGTGGATCCCAGGGGCATGATTAGCTACGAGTTCTCTACAGATACTACCATATCAGCGGCAGGAGGGCAATACAGCTCTCATTTCCAATTGAATCCCTTTTTATTCTATGTTATTCCAGAGGTCTGCGATATGGATTATGCTGATCCTGAAAACTCCTATCACACTGTAATAGGAATTGAGCAGGTTATAGGATTATATACCTTTGGAATAGAATTCTATTACAATTACT
>JAXHTB010000330.1:0-4549 GCA_034190185.1 Spirochaetota bacterium
ATTGATCCGATATTTTGGGCTTTACTCTTCAAAAAGCAAGGGCAAATGGCAGGAGTGGGATCATGTAGCAAATCACGCTCCTGACGGTTGGAGAGAGCAGAATGGATTAGAGAAACTGGAATATGACGGTGGAATTCATGAAACGTGCAATGTGGATGATGTTTCGCATAAGCAAAGTCAAGCAAGCTGGGCCCGCCTGATTGCTAAAATATATGAAATTGATCTGCCGTACATGGATGTACCAATGCCAGCGGTCACAGGAGGTGAAGGAGCTGGCCTATGATTTGTAGTAAATGTGGCTCTGAAATGAATATTTTAGCCATTATTACATCCGAGTATGAAATTAAAAAGATATTGCTGCATCTTGTAAAGACTGGGAAGAGTCCGCCGGGTGTTGATGAGAGTCTTTAAAAAAAATAATAAAATCTTCGATAATAATTTGTTTTCGCATTTGTTGTAGAATAGAATAGGTATGAACTATTTAAAGAAATAAACCTGCCTCTTTCAATGCTTTCTTATAATTATTCGCCTTGAATCAATTATGCAATGCTTTATTTGCATTTCGTTCTGCCTATTATTGATTGCCGTTACTATTTTTCCTATTATCTTTATCCTATTATCCTAAATAGCTTGTTTTTTTTGAAAAGCTTCATATCGTTGTTCCTATTATTCAATCTAATTACTTTGTCAAGGGCGGCTACCGTCCCGAAGGGATTATATCCTTGGGACAAAGTAATAAAATTTGGATTATCCGAAAAAAAATCTCTATACAAATGAATAAAAATTTAGCCAAGTTGAGTTATAGAGCATTCTCCTCGCACACGATACCAATCACTAATCACTAAATTCATATGCCCCAATTGAAGGCGGATTCTTAAAGCTATTTCCAGCAAAGTCTGTTGTAATGTTTGTTGTGCTATCTCCAGCTTGGTAACATGGAGAGGATGTGTTCTGAAGAGTAAAGATGCCATTAGCAGGATCAGTAAGTTGAGGATCGCTGCCTGTTCCGTTTGCTTCAAATGAAGTTACATCAGCAAATCCAGTACTGCCATTTGAAATTTCAGAATATGGAATACTGTCATAACCAATAATAGTTGTTCCATGTTCATAATAACAGTTGAAATCAATAACCGCGCCTGCTAATGCAATTGAGTACAGATACGAACTTGCGACACTATTATAAAAAGTGTTGTTTATAAAATTAGCATCTCCTGAGTGATTCCAGACTGCAAACCCAAGAAAAGCATTATTATAAAATGTATTGTGATATATATTAAAACCCTGCCCTGATGGCACATTAAAGGATATTCCATTTTTATCTTTTGCGCCATCATTGTCCCCATTGCTGTAAATAAGTGAAGATGACAGATTGAGCCCGAGTGTAGTGCCAATGCTTGATGCAGAAACCCCATCCAGATTGTTATTATTTATTCTGGACCTGTGAATTGTAACAACTCCTGCATCGCCGCCTATATAGACGCCTTCTCCCGCAGATCCAGATATTGAGCATCTTTCAATCAGGACATCTGATAATTGACCAGCTCCAACATCAGCATCAACCTTTATACCTCGTCCCTCGGTATCCCATCTGATGCCGCTCCAGCCTTTGCCGCAGTCTATTATCTCAATATCCTGTACTTTTACATTGCTGATTGAACTTCCTGTTGTGCCGCTATTTGACAGTATTACAATCTCAACTCCTGCAAATCCGCATCTGGTGACTGTGCAGCCAGTAAAAATGAAATTAAGGGCGGTACTATTACTGTCATACGTCTGCGGAGAAATGCCTGAATCAAATATATCAGAAACTGTACATCCACTTACTGTGCAGTTGGAGCATGAATTACCAAATTCGATGCCATTTCCTGCCTGTATGATAGATGGATTTGAAATAATAACAGCTCCTCCTAATTTTTCAAGCGTACAATTGCTTATTGTAATATTATTGCTGTTTGCAAATACAATGCCATGAAGACTGGCATAACGAATATGAACATTCTGTATAGTAATATATGATTGATTATCTCCATTTATTCCAAATAAACGACGGCTTACCTCGATGGTGTGAGTATCAGGATCAGCATCATCAGTACACCATACATACATTGTATTTGTGGAATATTCAAATGTATATGAGCCTGCGGATGCACTATTAAAGGTTGTATTTAAATCAGTATTCCATGTATTGAATTTGAGTGGATTTCCATTTTCTGCAACCATTCCAAGTCCTTGTACACCTGAATCGATTGTCTTCTCATAAATATTATCCTGAGTGTGCTCCCAGCCAGTTTCAATTTCAGAGCCCTGAATAATTGGATCACTCCCGCTGCCGTATGCCCCAATTGCTATAGCATTGTCTTCAGTTCCAGACGCATCAACTGTAACCTTTTCCCTTGCGATTGTACCACGTTTCTGCAGATATGTTGTTCCTGCCTCAAAGGTTACATCTAACCATGAGTTATAGGGAGAGGCAAGCGAACCATTTCCAGAAGCAGAGGCAGATGGATCAATAAACTTGGAGTTTTCATATTCTATTGCATAATAAGCGCTTGCTTCAGCACTATTGTGCATCCCGTGTTTTACTGCATTTGCTTTGATTGTCATTATGGTGCCATTTTCACTAATAAGTATGGATGTTGAATATTCAGTAGAATCTGTCGTGGGTGTACTCTCATCAAGTGTGTAATAGATCACAGCACCAACTGTGGAGCTTGTAATAGTAATACTTATATCCTGATTATATGTTCCTGATAGCTGGGAAAAAACAGGAGTTGATACTATACCGATGTTATTCGAACTGTCAGAATTGCATCTGTCACAAGAAAAGATTGATAATAATAGTAAAATTGTTGGTGATAGTTGAAGAATCTTTTTTATCATAAAAGTTTATAAATCATAAAAAGATTGTATATATAATTACATCATATGTAATGAAAAAAATGTCAAATGATACAAGATGATTAAATATCCAAGAAACTCTATTCCTCAACTATATTATAATTATAATAAACGATTAATGTCAAACCAGATATCGTTGAATCTGAATATGTTATTCAACATTTTTTTTGATTGTATTCAAGAATACATCTTCAGCTTTTCAGCCATTGATCATCCAATCGTCTTAAGAACAGAAATAATCCTCAACAAAGCGATATCAACAACAAATAAGAGTAATTTTGGACTATTCTTGAAATTTTTTAATAATTTTTTCAAGCTGTTTAATATGATTTTGTGTTGAACCTGAAAGTATTATTTTATCATCTTTTTTATGCAGAATATCCCTGATGAGTGATTTTTGAAACTGAGAACTAACCTCCTGATATCTCTCAGACATATCTATTATCTCATTATTACTCATAATCCTTCTTTTCAAAAAAGGTATCCTAATTCTGGTAAAAAAAATTGGTACAATCCTCCTCAATAAGAAAAAGAAGATAATTGGTAAAAGCAATATCAGATTTGTTTTCAGCATGGGAAGGATAAAATTCCATGACTCCTTGTTAAAGCTCCTTAGCCAAATAAACCATACTAAATCTATAATGATTAGTGATGTAAAAAAGGAAGATTTACCTCTGGGCACTCCAATAAAGGTGAGACCTGCCCCAAAAAATAAAACAATAACAAAAAGAATAATTGCCTTAAAACCGAAAATACTGGAAATAGCTGTAAAAGCGGCTGAGATTGTACTAATAAATCTTCCCAGCCCAGTCAAAACATCTGTAGTATCATCAATTGTAGATGAAATTCCTGATAGTATAATTAAATTATCACTCTTCTGATCATGGTCAATGTTGGGATTAAAAAGGTTAAAACATAAGATTAAAGTAATGATTGTGGCAAGTATGGAATATTTTTTCTTATATTGAATGATATTCTCCACTTTTATGAACTGTAAATAATAATGAGTTTTTGTAAGCAAGTCTGTGAATTCTTTCGGGATGGGGAGATTCGAACTCCCGGCCTCTGCGTCCCGAACGCAGCGCGCTACCTGACTGCGCTACATCCCGATGTTTGAATTTGTATCAGATTGACATCTGATCAGATTTTATCAACCTTTTTTCAGGATAATCTATCGATTATTTTCATTGCTGAGTATAAGCAAGTTGCATTTTTTATGAACTACTTGATTGAAATTATTCTTGCATTGAAAATTGACTTTTTTATTCTACATACCATTATGCTTTGTTGAATTATAAATTGGAGTATAAAAATGAGCGTGGGAAAAAATATACAATCAGACTCAACAAGTTTTTTAAATAATGCTATTATTGGAAAAATAAATCCATTTATTGGATTTTTGATGAAATTCTTTTTCCGAAAGATCGATTTTGATCCAGAAAGCCTCAAATTACTGAAAGAGTATTCTGGAAAGGCCCCAATAGTTTTTGGGTCTTTTCATAGTAAGAGTTTTTCTTTGCTAATCCTTTATAAGTTGCTAAAAAAGCATGATCTTGATGTCCCAGTTCTTGCACTAGGATACAGCCAGCTTAGTTTGCAGACTGGACGAAACCTTTGGAATAGAATAACAAAGTCTTTTTCTAAATCAAAA
>JAXHTB010000331.1:0-4548 GCA_034190185.1 Spirochaetota bacterium
AGCTTCCATAAGCATCGCAGAGTTCAGAGGTTTTATCATATTCCATCACATCCAGTTGAAAATCAGTCCAGTCTCCCTGTACATCTCCCCCACTAGCGCAGTTATGATTTCCCGAGGCCATAAGAGCTGGAACCGGCTCCGATATAGACAGCATAAGCGGATAGTTCCATGGAGAGATTACACCCACTACTCCATGCGGAATAAATCTGTAGCAAGAAGAATAAAGTCGCGTCATCCCATGTCCGCCCTTTTTTCGTTCTCTAAGATACTTCTCTGCCTTCTTTTCGTAGAACTTCATAGTATCAAGGCTGCCAAACACCTCAACGAGAGCATCCATGTTGGTCTTGCCCGTCTCACGGCTTATTGTTTCAATCATCTCGTCGCTATGTTTCAGAAACAGTCCTCGAAGTTTACAAAAATACTCAGCTCTATCTTTAAAGCTTAATAATGACCAATCAGTAAAGGCTTTTCTGGCGTTTTCAATAATCTTTATTACATCTTTATTGATATGTGAAGGGACCTCTTTAATAGGTTTACGATCTATTGGAGATATAACCTTTATTGACATGTTATGCCCCTACCTTTTCACCTGGGAACTAAGGTTACATCCTATAATTGGCTTGTATTTGGTCAAGAAAAATATTACAATATATTACAGTATATTACAATATATTACTAATAACAACAATTATAGGCAGATATATTCAATCCCCTATCCCCTATTTTATACTAATTTGTGGGTAGATGCCAGGGAATGATATAGGGATTACTCATATTCAGCGTTTCCCATAGTTTTTTACCACACTCAAATGACAATGATAAAGATCCTTTCCGAGTATATTGAAATCAGTCCATTCAGTTCAAATAGTTCGTTTTGTTTATTGTCTTGATTATGGCGCTTCCGAGATATTCAATCTATTAAACACCTCAAAATAATTATCACCTTTCAAAATGTCCCGTATTGTGTGCCACCAACGATATTCGCCATATTGACGAAGACGGTATTCAATAATAGTAATTATGTGATAAGCTAATATTGAAATTAGAATGTCTACATCAAAGACTTGTTTAATCTCGGAGGGATAAACGTCAAATTCGGAAGGTATATTAACGGAAGTATATGATGATTTTAACCTCATAACCATCTTATAAAGTCCCCATATCTCTTCATCACTATATAATACTCTATCTGTCTTGAGTATATATTTGGAAAGCATATCGGATAATTCACCTATACGCAATCGAATAGGTTTATCCTTCTCATTCTTATCTTCGATCCTGTAGAGAATGAGGACTTCTTTTTCAACAATAAGTCTCTTAAACTCAAATATTATCCGTCTGAATTCATCCTCCCTCACAGGATGCATATCTGTGCCATCCTCCTCAACTGGAGAATTACTATGATTCACGGCGATATAGTGATAATCATTATTCTCGAACCACTCAACATTTTCCTCATTTGCAACGTTGGAATTTATAATAATCATTCGATTTGCACATGATGAAGATGTAGAGCATTTATCCAGCTCTTTTACCATATCCCTCAAGATATCATTATCCAGTTGATCCCCATTAAGAATCCTGCTGTATCTGACAAAGCCGAATATATCTAGCACAAGGCCAAGTGTATTTGTTTGTGCTACATTCTGTCTAGCGCCGGAAGTGCCTGCTTCCTGTTGATATATGGGTGAAGATAGACCGTGGGGATAGATGTTTCGAAGGTCAAAGAAAAGCGTCTCATCAGTTAAATTGAAAATATTCTTCTCAACCTGAACAAGATTCTTTTCCAAAGCATCTTTAACTGATAGTAATCTTTCTCCTGCCGAAATAGATAAATCATGCAAAGAACCTGAAGGAAAATCTACTTTTTCATTATTGGTGTTTCCGTTCTCTTTCTGCTTCCTTTGATTATTTTCATTGTCGGGGAATACAATCCTTTCGGTAATTATAGATTCTATTTGAAAAATTTCATCTTCCGAAATGCCATTCATAGAAAGGAATTCGTCAAGTTTTAACTCCATCCAGATAGAATGGCATAGGTATTCAATATTTTGAAGTCGGGGATTTCCCTTTTCCATGATATTTAAATCCAATATCAAACCATTTATTATCGATATTATCCTAAACTTCCAATATTCTCAATATATCTTATTATGCTACTTCTTCATTCTCTTTTTGCCTTTTCGCAGCCTTTTATTAACTTTTTTATTCTCAATAATCTTTACATATTTTCCGGTGATCTCGCTTATAACCTTTATTTTATATACAGGCATTATTTTACTATTAGTTTTGATATAAATAATATCAGAATAGAATCCGCTTTCTTTTCTTAAATTTTCAATAGTAAACAGGTATTTCAGTTTTTCACTGTTTTTTGCCTTCCTTAGTTTTAATTTAAAGATCCCTCTCTTTTCTGCATTAACCCCAATGATCTTATAGGGATATTTTTCAATTGGAATTATCTCTACAATTTCCCTTATTCTATGATTTATATCACCTTTCAATCTTACACTTCTCGGTTCAATAATAGTAAATTTTTCAACCTTACCTGTGATTATCAAACTTATTTTTTTGTTATCTTTATCATTTGAATAAACAGCGATAGTTTTGGATAATTTCCTTCCCCCATATCCTTCTGTAAATAGTACTATACTGATCTTTCCCTCGCCTCCGGGAGGAATTTGTCTAGTATAAGACGCAGCCGTACAGCCTCAACCTGTTTTTACCTTTTGTATTTCAAGTGTAGAAGAGCCATTATTCTTAACAATGAAATCGTATTCAATCTGCTTCCCTTCCAGAATAGTTGGGAATTCATATCTATTTATAGGCACATAGATCACAGGAGAAGATTTAATATCATCAATATTCTGAATCACACTTTCTTCATTTTTTTCTTCTATAACAGCATCTGCTTTAGGAGATGTTTTAGGTATAGAAGCTTCATCATCAGCATTAATTAAACCTGAATATAACAAAAAGCAAATAACAAACAATAGAATCCTCATGAACTCTGCTCCTGATTATATTTTATTACTATTCAATACTCAAAATCTAACAAATAAATCGATATTATATGGGTGCGACGAAATAGAAGCATTTGAAGCTTCTTCTACAGATGATAACTGTGCTGACTATGGAAATAATAGTAATGCTCATTTTATGTTTTCTCATACACAAGAGGAACGAAAATCGCCTGTCCCAGATCATCCTCAATTATCCTATTATCACTCTTTTTAATATATCGCATAATTCTGTGTTCACCATGCTTTTCCACAGGGGTTACAAGAACCCCGTTATCTACCAGTTTATCAAACAACTGAACAGGTAGAGAGCCTGCGCCTGCAGAAATGATGATAGCATCAAAAAGATCATCTATACCTAAAAAATTCTCTTCATGAATCATTTTAATATTGTTAAAACCAAGATTAAATAGCAGAAGCTCCCTTGCCCTTTGATGAAGCTCCTTGATTCTCTCTGTTGTTGTTAAATGATTCACTAGTTGAGCAATAATTGCAGATTGATATCCTGATCCTGTGCCGATCTCAAGAACCATCTCATCGCCTGTTAAATTTAATGACTGAACCATTCTAGCAATAGTTGAGGGCTTAGATATTGTCTGATTAAAACCAATTGGAAGAGAGGTATCCTTATAAGCCCTGTATCTTAACGCTTCGGAAATAAAGAGATGACGAGGAGTTTTTTCCATAATATCAAGAAGATTTCGTGAATATATCCCGTATCGATCCTTCAAATCTCTCACCATTTTATTTCGCGTTAGAACAAAGCTATCAATTTCTCTATGGCACAAAATACCCTCCCCACTCTACTCCCTTATGCCCCTTATTGTTGACCTCAATTTTTACATCTGACCACCAGCCGCGTATTGAAGGAGTTTTAAATGTAGAATATACAAGAACATATCTATACTCCTCAGAGTCCTTGATAGCCTTGTAAATACCTTTAAGATTGTCCATCTCGCTTGCTTTGTAGATACCTCCCCCAGTCTCCCTTGCAATCTTTTGAAGCACAGACGCCTTCTCTTTAAATACAATTATATGGATTGGAATATAATGACTTTTCGCATACTCAATTATGTTTCCTGCTGAATACTTCTGAAAAGAATCTGCCCCGACTTTTCCATCAGTGATAAGTATTACTGCCCTTCTGTTAAGCCTTGGTAAAAGATCACTTATGGCATTATATAGGGTTTTCCCAAGGCTTTTGCCTTTAGCATACTCCCTCTTCCGCAGAGCCTTGAGGGTTCTTCTCCTGCTCCAGTCAAAATCATTGCCTGTCCAGTAGTCATGATGAAAATTTATTACTTTAACAGAATCATTCTTTCTCATCTTTTTCAGGATAAACTCAGAGACCCATGGAATATCATAATGATATTTTCTATTTTTGTATGACCTGTCAATGCAGATTACAATAGATGCAGAGGGGTCCCTGTTCTTTAGATAATCGATATAAGCCTGATCAAAGTCGTGTTCGTCCACAAGTGCCAACTGAGCACGGTGAAGGCCCTTAGCGGTGATCGCGTAAGCGTCG
>JAXHTB010000332.1:0-4546 GCA_034190185.1 Spirochaetota bacterium
AGGCCCTATTACTGTGGAAATTCCATGTGATCCCGGGGAATATAGGGTCATTAATATGCTTGGGGATTATGAAGATATTATTACATCCTCAATGCTTCCAATAGAAATTGGACCATGTCCATCTTACATTTTGAGCCTGGAGTAAACTGATTATTTTAGTAATACTATAATATTCATAAATTAATAATTTGTGGGAATAGTATATGAAGATAAACATCGATAACAAATGTATTGTGTTAATTTTCATTTTGCTATGTTGCTCTTTCTCTATTGGATGGGTTTGCAACGAATCATCTTCCTCCACTCCTGTAGTTTCTGATTCTCCACTGGCTCCGAAGACTCCATCCAACCTGGAGGCTACCCCCTCTTCCTTTAGCCGTATACACCTGTCATGGCAGGATAACTCTGACAATGAGTATGGATTTAAGATTGAGAGGGCGCCTGATGATAACGGCAGTCCGGGCAGCTATGAGCTGATTGCAACCGTATTAACTGATACAGCATCATATGATGATTCAGGGCTCTCATCTGGAAGTTCCTATTATTACCGTGTATACGCCTATAATGATGCCGGTAATTCAGGTTTTTCAAATGTTGCAAACGCTATCACCAACGAAGATGTGCATACTGAGGCTATTAACATAGATCATAATTGCACTGTTATTGAGGATATCCCTGAATCGGCTATCATGCAGGCAAAGTATGATCTTCACATCGCTTATGGTCATACCTCACATGGACAGCAGCTTATTGAGGGCATGAGGGATTTGGATGGTTTTATGACAGGCAAGGGGTATGAAGGAGGAACTTATGCTGTTGATTTTGACGGCAACGGCAATGATGATTATGATGTGCTGGATTTTCATAACAGGCCCTGGGGTCTTCATAACGGCACTGCATACGATTTAGGCAGAGGACCAGAGGGTACATCTTATGTAGATTGGATCTACACAACAAGGCAATATTTAGGATGGGATTGCGCCAGCGGGGATGGATCTGAATTGTCTCATTACGCTACAGGCACACCGAAATATAATCCCGATGCCTGCAATAGCTGTAATGTGGTTATCTGGTCATGGTGCGGTCAGGTGAGCTATTGCTCAGATGAGGTGATAGAGGATTATCTTCAGAATATGTCACAACTTGAAGAGGATTATCCGCAGGTAAGGTTTGTCTATATGACTGGGCACGTTGATGGATCAGGGTTGGATGGAACCCTTCATAGACATAATGAGATGATAAGGGATTATTGCATTGACAACAACAAGATCCTATACGATTTTGCTGACATTGAGAGTTATGACCCTGACGGGAATTACTATGGGGATAGGTATGTTGAGGATTCATGCAATTATGATTATAACGGCAATGGAACAACGGAACAGGAAAACGAAGCGGATAATGAATGGTGGCCTCCAGATCCAATAAATGGAGACAGGAACTGGGCAGTAGATTGGCAGGATTCGCACACCCTAGGTGTTGATTGGTATGAATGCAAACTTCGTTACTATCACACTCAGCATTTAAATGATAATCTCAAGGCATATGCCGCATGGTGGTTATGGGCGCGCATAGCTGGATGGGATGGCCAATGAAAAAATATAAGCAGCAATTTATTATGAAGTCAAGACAAGGAGTTCTAAGTTTTGGTGATCTTCATTATTCTGCTGTCTTTATTTAATTTTGGCAATGACAACAGATTCTAAGGAGGTATAATTATTATGAATAGATGATTTGAACAATATTAATTTAATATTTAAATAATTTTAGTAAGATACTCAGATTTTTTATCTGAATCCTTAGTAATTTACAAAGGATAATTTAAAAAGGAGAAATATATGAGAAAAGTAATCTTTAAAAATTTTATTATGTTTATTTCTGTCTTGTTTTTATGTGTTTCACTCTTTGGTATGGAATGCAATAACAATAATATAGGAAATAACAATAATATAAGCGATGATACTACTATTAAACTACCTAATGCCCCAACTGATTTTTCAGCAAGTCCTGTCTCCTCAAGTGAGATCGCCCTTTCCTGGACAGACAACTCAGATAATGAGACAGGCTTCAGGATAGAGCGAGCGCCTGATGAAGAAGGCAGCCCTGGTTCTTATGGGATTATCCATACAACCTTGCCTGATGTGAATTCATTCACTGATACAGGATTAGGAGTTGATACTACCTATCACTATAAAATATATGCCTTTAATGATGCAGGAGATTCATTACCCATTGATGCGAGTTCAGGTACATCTGGAGATATAGGTATAGTACCTTCTGCACCTACCGATTTTTCAGCCATTTCTATCTTCTCAAGTGAGATTGCCCTTTCCTGGACAGATAACTCAGATAATGAAATTGGATTCAAAATTAAAAGGTTTTCAAATGATATAGGCGGATCTGGTTCTTATGAGCTTATTCATACTACATCATCTGATGAGAATTCATTCAATGATATAGGTTTGGAACCTGATACTACATACATCTATCAGGTTTGCGCCTTTAATGAAGAAGGAGAATCATTACCTGCTGAGGCAAGCGCAACAACTCATCAACTAGCTCAGCCAATCATTGCTGATCATACTGTAGTTGATAAGTACGATGATATTCCTCAGATCTGGATCGATGAGGTAAAGAAGATGTATCTTAATATTCCTGGTGAATCACACTCCTTTGGGTACAGAAAAGGCTTGTCTTTGCTACAGGAATTAGATTCAGGATACCCAGTTATCGTCACTGAGTCAGGCTCACCAGAACCCTACAGAGAGGATGCATTGAGAATTGACAGGTTTGTCAGGAATCAATATAACAGTTGGAGTAACGGTGCTAGTGAAGCTAAGTGGTATACATGGCTTGCGTGGGATCCTGATAATCCTGAATATCCAACGGTTAATGCTAATACTATAAAAAATCATATTTCATATTGCAATACCAATAACCTTGAAATTGCAGCAATTGGTTTTGGATGGTGTTGGGATATGACCTGGATTAACGGAGTGACAGAATCAAAAGATCCTGTTTATTATGTAGGTTGGGCAGGTACATCAGCAGGAGGACCTGATGGAGGTACTAATGGATTACAATGGGGTCTTGACGATGATGACTATGCTATAACCGGGAACAGGGTTTGTATGGAAACGTATTTGAATGCAACCCAGGAATATATAGAGTACTCTAATACCAATGGATATTCTACTGTTGTATTATTTACAACTGGTCCTGTTGATGGTGGTGGTAATATAAATGAAAGCGGATATCAGAGATGGTTAAAGCATGAGTATATTAGAAATCATGTAAACGTAAGTAGCGATAGAGTTCTGTTCGATTATGCGGATATCTTGTGCTGGAATAATGATAATGAACGAAATGAGATAACCTGGACGAACTATAACTCTGAGGAGCAGACATTTCAGGCTATTCACACTGATAATATGAAGGATTATGATGATAGCTGGAATACAATTCCACATTCTGAGGATGGAGATCACATTGGTGAAGTGGGAGCTTTAAGACTTGGCAAAGCCCTATGGTGGTTGCTTGCACGTGTCGCTGGATGGGATGGCCAATAAAAAAAATTAAAAGGGAAATTTATTTATGAAAACAAGTAAATTATTTTTTTTCTGTGTTATGATTATGTCAGTTTTTCTATTATCGGGATTTAAATGTAACGTTGAGGATGATGAAGACAGTACTCCGCCAAGTCAGCCTCAGAGTTTATCTGCTTCAGCAGTCAGCCAGAGTCAGATAGATTTAACCTGGGAGGCATCAATAGATGATGTTGGAGTTTTTGGATACAAAGTGTATAGAGATGGATCAGAGATAGCTACAACTCCTGGGACTTCGTATTCTGATACAGGACTTTCTGCTTCTACTGAGTACAGTTACACAGTATCTGCCTATGACGCAGCAGATAATGATTCATACCAGTCAGACCCTGCTTCCGCTGAGACTTTGAGCAGTAGTGAAGAAGACAGTACTCCGCCAAGCCAGCCTCAAAGTTTATCTGCTTCAGCAGTCAGCCAGAGTCAGATAGATTTAACCTGGGATGCATCAACAGATGACGTGGGTGTTGCTGGATATAAAGTGTATAGAGATGGATCAGAGATAACCACGACTCCTGGGACTTCGTATTCTGATACAGGACTTTCTGCTTCTACTGAGTACAGTTACACAGTATCTGCCTATGACGCGGCAGATAATGAGTCAAATCAGTCAGATCCTGCTTCTGCAATGACTTTGAGCAATGGTGGAGAAGATGTTACATCGCCAAGCCAGCCACAGAATCTATCAGCAGTTGCATCGAGTTACAGCCAGATAGACTTAACCTGGGATGCATCAACAGATGATGTTGGAGTTGCTGGATATAAAGTGTATAGAGAAGGGCTGGAGATAGCTACGGCTACAGGGATTTCCTATTCCGATACTGGTCTTTCATATTCCAGGGAGTACAGTTACACAGTATCAGCTTATGACGCTGCAGATAATGAGTCGGATCAGTCAGGTCTTGCTTCTGCAGAGACTTTGAATTTTATAGACCTCAATGTGT
>JAXHTB010000333.1:0-4522 GCA_034190185.1 Spirochaetota bacterium
ACGATGAATGGGCAATCCGTCCATGTAAAAAGTATCTGTTTAACCCAACCGATATGTATAATGATGAGCTTGGGGTTATATTTGAATATATACTGAAAGACAAAAAGATGAAGAATCCAAGAATGGGCTTCTGTTACCCTGAAGCTGAGTCTGGCAAGATCGTGTATAAATTAGGGACGCAATGGGCAAAACATTTCAAGATAAATCTATATCCCGAGGTGTTATCTTTAGGTATGATGGATGTAACATCCCAGGTGCTGAGCTTGAAACGGAATAAGGTTGATGTAGTGATTATTCATCATGTAATGCCAGGCGCAGTTGCTCTTTTGAAGGACATGAAAAAATTTGGGTTAAAGGTGCCGGCTTACGGCACATGGCCAAACTGCAATGAGGACACTGTAACTACAGCAGGCAGCGCATCAAAAAACTATATTGGTGCTCATGCCTTTAGCTCATGGTATAGCAAAGGAACTGGTGTGGAAAAGATGAGACAGATAACCCTGAAATACCACCCTGGCACTGAAAAACCGTATCGGGTTAAGAGCTACACAATGGGATGGGTAATGGCAAAGATCTTTTATAGAGGGGTTGAATTAGCTGGAAAAAATTTAACCATTGAATCATTTGTGAAGGGACTTGAGAAAATAAAAAATTTTGACACAAAGGGGTTGGTCGGTTTAATAACATATACTTCCAATAATCATACAGGGGTTGATTCCTGCAGACTCTTTAAAGCAGATCCGGAAAACGGAAAGCTAATACCAATAACAGGTTGGAGAAAAAAACCCGGGAAATAATGACCAATCCTGTGTCAAGTTTAGTCATTGTTGCGTAATAATGATTTGAGTACGGTCAAAATCTACTAGGATCATGGAATAGGAGTAATCCCTATGTCACTCCTGCGAAAGCAGGAATGACAGCATCTGATTGTTGAATTATCCCACTTAATCATTTAGTATTATATTGAGTTACATATAATTAAAAGATAAATCTACAATTCACTTTTGCGCAAAATCTGTATAAAGAAAGGGGGTGATAAATTAAAAAAATCAAATAAAAATTTGATAATATCGTGTTGCAACTTTGCAGCATACTCAAATCATTGATTACCAAAGAGATTAGTAATAACTTACATAATGGACTTTTTAGAAAAGAGTTCTTCTGTACAATCAATTTCTACATAACATCAATCATGATGACTCAAAAATAATTATCTCACCTTAACCGTTCAATCTAATCTCAACAAGCACCTACATTTAATTAAAAGACCAAAAGTCACAATCTTTACATTTAAGAAGGCAGATGTAGAATCGAAAATATATTTCGTTATATATATGTTATCCCGGAATATTTAATGATTGCTGATACATATCCTTACTAATTGAGATATACAAATATGTAATTAGCAATTAGGGGGTATTGCTTCCCTGCCTTTATATATTGAGAGAATAAATATGGAGTCATAATAAGATAGTTAATTTTTATTAACCTTACATGGAATGTGAATCAATTTGACTTGTTGAAAATTATCCTATTTGGGAGGAGTAATTATCATGAAGAATAGAATATCATTTATATTTTTAAACCCATTATTTGTTATTCTTGTAATTATGATCGGGATTTTTTTTATAGCCACTCAAGGCATATTCGGTGATACAATAAAAATTGGAATAATAGCAGATAGAACAGGGCCAACAGTTGCAGTTCAGGGCCCTATCGCTATGGGTATAAAAACCTATTTCAAATATATCAATGAGCATGGTGGGGTAAATGGCAGAAAACTAAAATGGATACATGAGGATGATCGTTACACAATCTCCAAACAGATAGCTGCGTTTAAAAAATTGATGTATAGAGATAAAGTTTTCACCATGTTTCTTGGCGGTTCTACTGGTGGGCTTTTAGCATTGCAGCCAATGATTAAAAAGGATAAGATCACTGTACTCGGCGCTCCAACATCCGATATTATGGTAATACCTCCAAGAAAATACTACTTTACAAACGGCACCAGTTACGAAGATGAGATCAAGATATTATTCGATTATGTTTATAATAAACTAAAGATCAAGAAACCCAGGATCGGATTAGTCAGAGCAGATACTGAACACGGAAAGGTGGGGTCTAGAACTGCGAATAAAATGGCTAAACAACGCAAGACAAAACTGATAGAAGAGGTTATAGTCGGCCCAGGTGCCATGGATGCTACATCAGAGGCTTTACGGTTCAGGGTCGCCCGCATTGATTATGTATTGCTTCATACAACTACAGGTAATGGAACTGCCTTTGTTCGTAGCGCTAAGAAAGTTAAATTTTTTCCTACCTATCTGGGAACAAAATATGCCGGAGCTGAAGACCTTGTGAAATTAACAGGGGATGCATCAAAGAACTTTCACATCTTAAATTCCTTTAGCCGTTGGTATGAGGATGTCCCTGGTGTCGTGGAGATGAAGCAGATATACGAAAAGCATTACCCCGGGAAAGATAGATCTGGATGGTATGTTCAGGGATGGACATCGGGAATTGTAATCGTGGAGGCATTAAAGCGAACTGGGAAAAATCTAACCAGCGCAGGTTTAATAAAGGGGTATGAAAGTTTTAAAGATGTTGAGACCAAGGGCTTAGCTGGGCCGATTACTTATGGAACCGGCATAAGGAAAGGCGGAGACTATGTAAAATTGTACAAAGCTGATGTTAAGAACCAAAGATTAAAAGCAATAACGGGCTGGATGAGACCTTCCCTTCCAGATAGAAATATAAGTAATAGTTCGCCGCAGAGGCGTAGATAGTTCCTCAGACTTAATCGTGGATCGCAAAGGTGATATTATCTATCTGTTGTTGTGGGGGACGGCAAATAAAAATTATCCAGCCCTTTATAATTGCAGCACATTGAGAAAATCCTAGGGAAAGTGTTCATTCGGGGTTTGAGCGATTCACGAGGTTTTTCATTTATTACTACAGATCGATCAATTTACAAGAAATTTCAAGATTACTATTAGTATATTTACAGATATAAATCCAATCCCGATTAGCCATGTAAGGAGGCTGAATCTCTTATTTGCATCATCAAATCTCTTGTCTATCTGATGAATAAGATCCTCAAAGCGTTTATCAAATGTCTCAAAGCGCTTATCTACATTTTTAAACCCTTCTTTAACAGCATCTAAAATACCCATAATCTCTATATGCTGTTTCTCTATCGATGACTCATTTCGTAATATTTTTTCTTTATGACTATCACCAGCCTGCATATTGTCATAAATAATATCCACAAATTAACCAATTTTCTCCCTGCTTTTCGTTTCTATAGCTTGAGCAAGGATGTCTGATATAATAGATTTAGGCACTGGCATATTTCTTTCCTGCATTTATATATTATTAAGGACAGAATAACTGAAATAGCAAAAATGTCAAGATATAAACACGATTAGATTTTCATGTATTGGGGGTATGGAGAATTGTAATGCAACTGTGAAAACTCCTTGAAATAATATAATATCTGGTTTCTTTTTGACAAAGCAAATATAAGTTAATTACAATTCATCACTATTTTCCATAAAAAGGGTTGAGATAAATGAGCGAAAAATCAAAACAATTTTATATTCCCTTTTTCGTTAAAGGGGATGTAGACGGCTTTATTGGATTATTTATAGATAATCTGGTTAATCTTCTTTTGATAACTGGTCTATGTTTAAAGATCGGGATGCCGAAAGAGATAGTCTTTGGGAAGATTTTGCCGGGCACTGCACTTTCTGTACTGGCTGGAAATATTTTCTATTCATATCAAGCGAGAAAACTCGCCTTTAGTGAAAGAAGATTTAATGTAACAGCCCTTCCTTATGGAATAAACACAGTGAGTTTATTCGCCTTTTTTTCATTTATTATACTTCCGGTTTATATTCAAACAAAAGACGCCTATTTTGCATGGAAGGTGGGAGTTGCCTGCTGTTTTGTTAGCGGACTTTTTGAGGGACTTGGAGCTGTAGTCGGAGAAAAGATAAAAAAAATTACACCAAGAGCAGCGCTTCTTTCTACATTATCAGGGATTGCAATTGTATTCATAGCCTTAAATCATACATTGCCGATATGGGACAATCCTCTAATCACCTTTATCCCGCTTGCCTTTATATTGATTGAATACTTTTCTAATGCAAAACTTCCCTTAAAAATTCCTGCCGGATTATATGCCCTATTGATAGGATCTATAATTGCATGGAGTATCGGCTCAATGGACAAGAATGCTCTTGTTAACTCAACAAATGATCTGTCTCTGTATATGCCTGGCTTTGCATTTTCTGAAATTATCTTCGGTATTCAGGATATTATGCCGTATCTCGGTATTGCAATTCCAATGGGCATTATGAGTTTCTTTGGCACACTTCAAAATCTTGAGTCTGCTTCTGCTGCAGGTGACAATTATCCTGCAATTCCCTCTCTTGGAATGAATGGGATAGGCACAATGGTAGGTTCAATTTTTGGGTCTCCATTTCCGACTACAGTATACATTGGCCACCCAGGCTGGAAG
>JAXHTB010000334.1:0-4521 GCA_034190185.1 Spirochaetota bacterium
CTGAAATTTATTATTAGATACTATTATTTCAGAATTTATATCGCTAATTTTCCCCTTTTTATATCCTGCATTATTTAAATTGATTGTTCCATTATATTTATTATTCTCAAATAAGATATTTCCTGAAACTCTTCCATATAATTCAGCCGGGATAAAATCTAGAAAGGGCATAATATCTCTTATTGCTGCATCAGCTTGCCTTATATTTATTTTTTTTATAATACCTTCAAAAGTAAAATTAATTTCATCAAAAGATAATTTTGAAGCCTTAGTTGAGGCCTTTAGTTTAGTAATAGAAACCCTTTTCCCCGGGATTTTAACCCTGCAAAAACCATCAACATCAAGCATTCTGGAGTTTGAAAGAAGGGCTGAACCCTTTGCAAATCCTTCTACTGATCTTTTAGTAATTTTAAGGCCGTTTACATTCCCAGTATAATAAATATAAGGCTGGGAAAATCCTTTTTTCCAATTGTATATCCAAGAGAATGTACATTTTTTAAGATTGACATCGCCAGATAGAGTAAAATTAGGATCAAGTACTAACTCTAATGCATTTGAGTATAATCTTCCCCTTTTATCAGGAAGGATTAGATCACAATTTGAAATCCTTATCATATCATCTGAATTAAATTCAATTGTACTGTTGAAAACATATTGTCCCTTTAAGGGTTGTAGATATTTGGGTGGGTTTTGAAAATCTATCTCAGCATACTGAAAAGTTATATAGGATATGGAAGTGGATATTGTAGACTGCTTGAAATCACCCCTTAGATCTTCAATTATACTTTCAAGATTATATTTGCCATCTTTATAACAAATATTCACCTTAAGATTATTAATAATAATGTGGTTTATAATTAATTTTTTTTCAAGAAGTGGAAGTATTTTAAAGTTTATTCTTGCGCTAGTTGATAGGGCAAGTATCTCATCGTGATTAGAAAGGCCGTCGTATATTACAATACCTTTGAGCATTATCCCATTAAGGCTGTACGAAATACCTTCTATACTTACCTTTCTTTTAAGAGTCTCTTCAGCTTCTGTTGAAACGAACTGTAATATCTTTTCCTTAGGGAAAAAATATATAATAAGGGCTGTCCCAATACTTAGGAGAAGAATAAAAGTGAGGATAATGATTAAGATATATTTAAAAATCCTTCTTTTCCTCACGTTTTCTTTCCAGTATTGCTTTTTTCTTAAAAAAATGAACGTTCTTCTCTAACTCATACAGGTCCGTGCATATTATCTTGCCCCCGTCAAGAATAAAATGCTTGTCTTCTAATAATTGAATAATCAGATCATTGCCTTCTCTTGAAGATAGACCAACCATGTTTAACAGTTCCTTTGAACCGAATTCAAAATTATGTGATGCTCTTGCTGAGATCTTAATTTTCTGTTTTTCAACCTGAAGAAGTAGTGTATCGTATATTCTGCCAATTGGATCCTTTATCATTAGATTTTCAAGTTGTCTATAAGCTGTCCAAATTCTCTCACTTAAAAGATGTATCAGTTTGGTTGCAAGTTGTGGTTGAGAAGAAACCATTCCCTCAAAATTTGCTCGGTTAATTGCGAGTAATGTAACATCTCCATATGTAATTGCAGAAGCGCTTCTTGGTCTATTATCTAAGAGTGACATCTCTCCAAAGATGTCTCCAGGATTCAGAACAGCAAGAAGAATCTCTTCATCAACAATTTTTGTAATCTTAACCTTCCCAGATTGAATTATAAATAGATCATTACCGGGTTCATTCTCACAGAAAACCATAGTATTGTCTTTATATGTCCTGGCAAGGTCAATTGATGGTTTTTCTACAGCTTTATATGGGGCTTTCATTGCTTTAAGTCTTTCTAAGGCTTTATCTCTATTATCCCCAAGTGGACAGAATTTAAGGTATTTTTGATATGCATGAATTGAATGATTATATATATTCTTCCTGAAATAATATTCTCCTATCTTAAAGAGATGCTCAGGATTCTCTTCTACTGTATCTTTTAAGGTCAATCTAGTAATTGCCTGATTAAAATTCCTCAACTTTTGACTAAAAAATCTAATTATTTTCATTGCAACTGCTGGATTTTTCTGAATCAAAATACCGAACTGATCCCTTTCCACTGAAATTAAGGATAACTCAGATACTACAACAGCTGTTTCCATTCTTGAATGACCACTCATGCAGGAAATCACTCCAAAGAAATCACCAGGCCCAAGCAAATTATGCCCTTCGTCAGCAATAACAGGATTTTCTTTCATAATCTTTACATGACCCTTTCTGATTATATAGAAATTGTCAGCATTCTTTTTACCTTCAACGATTACAAATGTATTTACATGATAGTTTTCAACTTTAAATTGAGTTGATACCATTCTGCCTCTTAAGTATATGCAAATTTAATTGTTTCTAAGTAATTATATAACTATAACTTAAATCTATAACATTAACATTCTTTATTAAATGCAATTAAAAATCTGGTGCTAAAAGTATACATTTTCAAAATAATAACAATAAAATTATCATATTGCTGAGTAGTTATGTTTCTAATAATAATGTAGTAATTACTCAGCTAAAAGGAATTTTTCGATATACTCTGTAAGGTCTTCAATGTTCTTTTTTACCATGACCTTAAATTCTTGTGGTATATTCTGGTCTAGTACAACCTTATAATAGTTTAAGGCTTCATTCACTTTTCTTTTTTTTACTAGTTCATTGGCCTTTTCCAGCATTGGCCTGTATTTATAAAAGGAATATTCTACAAGATTCAGATCTTTTGAAAGACTTTGAATGTCTGGAAGCTTGCTAAAATCATAACTTACTTTTAATATCGGCAGTTCTTTTTTCTTTCTTCTTTCATGTTTTAAAAATTTCTTATAGAAATCTTCTTCTTCCTTATTTTTTATCTCTTTCCTAGTATCATCTAATTCATATAGATCATCTTCTTTTTCCTTTTTATCGCCTAATATCTCAAAAGCATTTTTTTCTCTTTTTCTTGAATCCTCAAGTATTTTTTGGAATATATCCTCGTCAGATATATCATCAGAAATATCATCCTTGCCATATTCGCTTAACAGCTCAAAGTCGAGATTTTTCTCTTCATCATCATCATCATCTTCTTCATCTTCTTCTTCTTTCTTATTAGTCAATTCCAATATTCTTGGATCTGGAGCTTCTTGTGTTGGAATCTGTTTTAATATCTCAAAGTCAGTTTTTTCATCATCCTGAGGAGAAATAGGGGAATCATATTTGACTTCTGTAACAGTTGGTTTCTCATCTGTACTGGGAATATCTGGTATTAGATTTTTTTTTAATTGCTCAAGTTCCTGATGAGTTTTATTCTCATTTCTTGATAATTGTGCTATTAAGTCGTTAACATTCTGAATTTCCTTGTTTAATTTTGAAATAACTGTTTCCTCTTTTTGCTTATCAAGATCGGTCTTTTCTACATTTTCTTTAAAGGAGGATTCGATCTCTTCCTTCTCTTTTGTTAATTTTGTAATCCATTCTTTTAGGTCTTCTATTTCAGATCTGAATTTATCGATTCCTTCCTTCTGCCTTACTTCAATCTCATCTTTAGCCTTGATTAACTTGTTAAAGTTGTCCTTCATATCCTCGATTTCAGATCTATATTGTTCTTTTTCTTTTTCTCTGACTAAATCAATATCATCTCTGGTTTCAACAAGCTGATTTACACTATTTTTGAGATTTTCAAACTCGGATTGATATTGTTTTCTTCCTTCCTCTTGTGCTTTTTCGATCTCTTCTCTATTTACTAAAAGCTGATTTAAACTGTTTTTTAGGTCTTCAATCTCTGATCTGTATTTCTCTGTCTTCTCTTCTACACTCGAATCTATCTTGTCCTTATTCTCAATTAGTTGATTTATACTTTCTTTTAATTCCTCAATCTCGGAAATGTATCTATCATCAGCCTTATCTTTATCTCTATTGAATATTTCATCATTAGCGATCTTTTTTGTTATCTCTTCAGCAATTTTTTCTGGATCAATTATTGGCGTTGGCTCAAGTTTTGGTACACCAACACCAATATTAATTTTTTCTGGTATTTCAACAGGGCCATCAAAGGATACTCTTATCTCATTTGATCTTCTCTCATTGAATCGTTTTTCGATTTCATCTTTTTTCCTTTCAAATAATAATTGCTGATATTCTTCTAAATATTTAATATCTGTTGAGATCTTGTTATTTACATTAACATCTCGGATTCTTTCATTAACACCTTCATAAAGTGATATTGAAGTTGAGAAATCACCCTTTTGGGCGTATATTTCTGCATTGAGTAGTGTTCTTCTATAAATCCTGTATCCTGAAGAAGCAGAGATAATATCATCTGCCATGTATGGAAGCTTGAAGTTCTCATCTGTATGATCAGATAATTCTGATAATAAATCCTTTTTTCTTCTTAATTCCCCTTTTCTGTCCGGGAATTCAGTCTCTATCTCCTTATCCTCTGCTCTTCGACGTAAAAGCATATCCTTTGATGCTTCATCAACTTCATCAATTTTGTTTGATG
>JAXHTB010000335.1:0-4518 GCA_034190185.1 Spirochaetota bacterium
AAAATCAAAAAGGAATGCCTTAGTATTTTTTAGAATTCCTTTTTGATTTTGATGGTACCCTTGTTGATACTATGTCAGATTTTGCAGATATTGCTGGAAATATTATTAACAAATTTCACCCTGATATAAGCTATGAAAAGGCAAAAATGGAATATCTTAAAACCTCTGGCCTGCCCTTCTTTCAGCAATTAGAGATAATATTACCTGGGGATTTAACAAATTATCAAAAAGCAGAAATATTTGAAGAAAATAAAAAGGAAGTTTTTTTTAAAAATAAATTCACGGATGATGTAATAACTACAATAACGACACTGAGGAAAAGGGAATTTATTGTTGGTGTATCTTCAAACAATTATCAACAAATGATAGACAAATTTATTCAAAAAGAAAATCTTGAGTTCGATATAGTTATGGGATATAGAGAGGGATTCGAAAAAGGAAGTAACCATTTTAAAGAAATGATGAATCAATTTTCGATAAAGGAAAAAGAACTAATCTTTGTTGGAGATTCATTAAAGGATGCAGAGAAGGCTGCACTTAATCATATCAGCTTCGTGGGTCTGTGCGGAACATTTAATAGCAAGGATTTTCATAATGTTGATAGTAGTATAATAACAATTGAAAATCTATTGGAACTTCTATATTTGTCATAAGCGAGAATTATTAAATCTGGAGGCTTCAATCATGAATAGTGATCAGCAAGTGAAACAGTCTTTTATTAAAAAAATATTGTCATTTCTACCAAATCTTTTAGGAAAATTAAAAATATCTCAGAAAATTTTAAGCGTTTTCTTGACCGTAAGTTTTATAATAGTCGCTTCAATTATTACAATGATCATATTGTTTAATAAATTAAATTATGCTAATGAGATAAAATTATTAAGTGACGATATAAATATTTTAGTAATTACAGCTATAAATGAACAGTATAAGTATATGATTACAAGCTCATCTGAATCCGGTAGTAAAATAGAAGATTGTACAAATAGAATAAAGGAGTTAGTAAAAAAAATTGAGAAACCTTATCCTGATAGATATACTGAAATTATCGAGGTTTGTGACTCTTCATTAGCCGGCAGCAAATCCCTAATAAAAAGTGTGGAAATAAGAGATAATAGTATTACTGAATTCAGAAATATGGGAGAAGATATTAATAATTCAACTCCATCAGATGAAAAGAATAAAACTAAAGCAATATTAAGCGATATCAACTTTCTTGTATACAAGTTGGTTTATCAAACCCTGTTCACCAGTGAAGGAAAAGATGAGTTAGTAATACAGATAAATGATAAAATTTTAAATCTGATAGATATATTTGAGAATAATAATAAGATATCAGAAATGCTTCTTAAGTATCAGAAATTTTATTATAAACTTACAGATGATTACCAGAGGATAAAGGATAATGCATATAAACTGGGTACTACAAACAGGATTTTCAAGAGTATAGCCGAAGATTTTCGTTTATTAAGTGAAAAAAATATAAAGATTATTTCACAGATCTTTTATCTTGTGATAATATTAGGAGGAGTTGTTACTGTATTATTTTCGTTAATCATCGGATTTTTTCTGGCACGCAGCATTACAAATCCATTAAAGAAGTTCGCAAATATATTTAGATCTGGAGACCTGACAATACAGGTAGACATGACATCAAGAGACGAGATTGGTCAATTAGCACGAGATCTTAATAACTTTGTTAGTAAGCTGAGAGATGTAATAATCGATGTAATTGATAGGTCCAATCAACTAGCAGCTTCCTCAGAGGAGATGTCATCTGCTACTGCAACCTTTTCCGATAATGCCCAGAATCAGGCTGCCTCAACTGAGGAGATAACAGCCACAGTTGAAGAGGTAGCAGCAGGTATGGATTCTATAGCTGTTAGCGCTGAGGAACAGTTCACTAGCATGACATCATTGATAGATAATATGAAGGAACTTTCCTCAATAATTAAGGAAATGTCTGAGGAGATCAATGAAACAACCCGAATAACTGAAAAAATATTAACACAGGTAAAATCAGGAGAAGAATCACAGAATATGATGAATGAGAGCATGACAAAGATAAGTAAAAGCTCAGGTGAGATTACCAATGTAGTAGAAATTATCGGCAGTATTTCTGATCAGATAAACCTTCTTTCTTTGAATGCAGCGATTGAAGCAGCAAGAGCCGGGGATGCTGGGCGTGGATTTGCAGTAGTTGCTGATGAGATATCAAAACTAGCAGATCAAACAGATGGCAACATTAAAGAAATTGATACACTTATCAAGGTTAATGATAAGGAGATAAAGATTGGCATGTCAAGTTTCACAGATACTGTTAAAGGTGTAGCTGCCATAATGGATAGGGTCAACCAAATAGCCGAAATGATGGATAAGCTATCCAAGTCAATGCAGCATCAACTAGAAACCAATGCAATAGTAGATAATGAAGCAGATAAGGTTAAGATAAGAGCAGATGAGATAAGAAGTTCTACGTCAGAGCAAAAGGTTGCAGTTAATGAAATAGTAAAATCTGTTTCTAATATAAGTACACTTGTCCAGTCTAACGCCTCAGGTGCTGAGGAGATGTCTGGCAACTCTGAAAATATAGCAAAAATGTCAGAATCCCTTAAAGGAAAAGTAACCTTTTTTAAAGTTGATTGAGTTATATAAAAAAAAGATAATTATCTTTTTACTAATATTCGTAAGTTTAAACTGATATCAGAAGAAACGATAGTAGAAAATCAGTCAGCACAATATAAATTCGATAATATACAGGGATTATCCCGGACTTTTCGTGCGGTTTGACTGTATGAAAATAATGCAATAATTCTATAGAGAAAATATGTATTTCATCCGTGTTAATCTGTGGCTAAAAAACACACTATTTAATTTCTGAAAACAGTTTAGGCTTATTAATATTCTAATGTGCTAAATTCTCAATTACACTTTCACATATATTATTTTGACAAGATATCAAAGAAGTTATATAGATCAATTACTATATACCTTTACAACCCATAAGAAAAACAATCATATATCTCCGAAGAAACTTATTTTGACATTCTGATTTATTCACTTATCTATCTCGCCAATTGGTTTTAAGTTTACTTCGATTTTAATCATACTCTGAGAATACAATATTGAAAACCGTCAACGATATAAAAATAATCCTATTCGACAAGAATAATAAAGAAAGTATAATTACAAAAAAATTTCTTTTACATCTGAAAGATAGACATATTATCGATTATAGCAATGAAGATGAGTTAAAGGAACATATCGTAAAATTACAAAAAGAAGGTTATAGATCAAAAGAGGTTCTTATATTAAAGCGCTTTATGGGCCGTTTCTTCCAGCTATGCCCTGGTACACCTAAGATGATATGCTGTAATTATAGGGTAATTAACACATGTTTTAATTGTCTGTATAACTGCGCTTACTGCTACCTCAACACATATTTAAACTCTTACGGGATTTTGCAATTTACTAATATCGAAAACGTTTTTGGTGAGATAGAAAATTTTCTTAGTAAAGCAAATCCAGAAACGATTTATAGAATCGGCTCTGGTGAGTTTACTGATTCTCTTATGATGGATGAAATTACAGGCATTGGCAGGGATCTGATAAAAAAATTAAATTCTTTCGAAAATGTTATGCTTGAACTAAAGACAAAATCGAGCAATATAGATCATCTTCTTGAAATTAAAGAAAAAGGCAATACAGTTATAGCATGGAGTCTAAATACACAGAGAAATATTGATAGATACGAAAATGACTCATCTAGCCTAACAGATAGGATCGATGCAGCAGTCAGGGCTGGAAATGAGGGATACTATCTTGCCTTTCATTTCGATCCAATAATTATATATGATGGATGGAAAGAGGATTATAGGAATATTATTGATTCCCTTTTTCAATATATAAATACAGATAAGATAGTCTGGATATCCTTAGGATGTTTTAGATATAGTCCTGGATTTAAAGAGATTATAAGAGACAACTTTCCTGATGAGGAATTAACCATAGAAGAGATGTTTCCAGGAATAGATGGCAAGATGCGTTATTTAAAAAAAAATAGGATAGAGATATACAGCGAAATAATAAAATATATAAATAAATATTCAAACAGAGCATTTATATATTTATGTATGGAGTCAAGCGATATGTGGTATACAATATTTGAAAAAAATTATTCTGCATCTGAAGAACTTGAAAAAACATTTAGCGATCATCTTATCAAGAACTTTTTATATTAAACTATTATTAGACCATTGAAAAAATATGTGGAAAACTGTATAAATTTTCAATAACATAAGGTTATAAATTATTATTTTAATGTGCCCCAAAAAATAGATGCTAGCCCATATAAAAGGGTTGACAAAGAAGTATCATATATTGGTATCATCTTAGTTTATGATAAAGAATTCACTACATAATTTAGTAACAATGTAAATATGGAAAAAACTTTGCAAAAAAAGGATTATTTAGACACAAAAAAAGAATTAGATTCTATTTATGAAAAGGCGCTTGAAT
>JAXHTB010000336.1:0-4504 GCA_034190185.1 Spirochaetota bacterium
TTGGAGTAAGTGGAGGTAGAATTTTTAGTATTTTTGTTTTTGAACTTGTTTTAATAGTATAATAAACATTTTCAAAATTATTTACAGTAAAATTAAAAGTATATGAATAGGGCCCAGATTTAAAATTCCAATCAGATAATCTAGTTATTATTTTTTTTAAGCAAGTATTATCTGATGATACTGCAATTTCAAGTTCACAATCTGTTTCAAACTCCTTACATTCAAAAGATAAATCATAAGTTCCTTTTTTTAAACGTCCTAAATTATATCTAAATATATTTTTATCAGATTTCAAGAACAAGAAACCCTCTGAATTCAAATGCAGTAAGTTATCATTTTTAATTATTCTATTATTTATCATTAAAATTTTAATATTGTCATTGATTAGCTTGTAATATAAATTAACAACATTGACCTATTGTACTTTTATTCATTCTCCAATATCTGCAAAGGAGAGTATATCATCAAGTTTTGCGTCCATCTCTTCTTTGGAATACCCTATTACTGTGCCGTTGAAATATACATTTTCTATACCTGTAAGCTCGGGATTAAAGCCGGCTCCAAGCTCTAAAAGGGCTGATACTTTTCCGTTTACAATGACATTGCCAGTTGAAGGCGTTAAAACACCTGTGATTATTTTGAGTAATGTTGACTTCCCTGAACCGTTCCGACCGATAATTCCAACAGTCTCCCCTCTTTTTATCTCAAAATTGACGTCATTCAGCGCATAAAATTCTCTATGATATTGTTTTCTTAAAGGGTGAATCGACTCTTTTAGTCTGTCAGCAGGGCTGTTGTAGAGCTTGTATACCTTTGAGAGGTTCTGCGCTTTTATTACAATATCTTGATCCATTTATAGTTCTTCTCTTCCGTAAATGATGAGTCTTTTCAATAAATAATGCGAAATAATGCGAGAAAATAATAACAGAACTACCTCCATTTTTTTCTCACACAAAGTCACTTAGCCACCAAAATTCTTTAATTTAGAACGCGCTTCGGTTCGAGTTGTAACCAAAATCTAAGAATAAATTCAATAATCAAGGGGATTCATTCCTTTAGATTCAGGAATGACAGAAAATGCTGTCTAATTTTTGATCATGCCTGCATTTATTAGATCTTCTCCACATAACTCTGTAATCTCTAAAATATCCTCAATGGTAAAATCCTTATTAAGCATCTTCCTTGCAGCCTCTAATTTGGCCTTTAATTTCGCCTTCCTTTATAAATTCCTGAACAATTGTAATATTTGTATCCCTATTCTCTCTTAATAATTCGGTAAATAGTATATACCCTTAATCGAATTGACAGTCAACATCATTTACGACCAATAATTGGCGTGCCTTGAAATGTCGTGAATATAAATAGATTAACTTAACTAGGGCATAAATTCTGATTTTCTGCTTTATGAAAATATCTACCTCAAAAATAATTCTGTTATGCCCAAATATTGCTTTCGGGCATCCAGAGCGAATACATAAATCCCCGCATAAGGATTACGGGAATGACGAAAATATGAATCAACCCACCCCCAATATAGGTGGGGGTTTAGGATGCCCCATAGGGGCTTTTGTTACTTAGCTAAAATAACTTTTCTTGATTCTCAAGTCTATCAAGCTTATCTTGATCTATGATATATTTTCGGATCATTTCTTTATCTCTTCCAACTTTTGAAACATAATATCCTCAACTCCAGAAATAACTTCCCCAATTTAAAATAAAACCCAATCGGCAATTTTATAATTTAAAATATGTGAGAAGTTGGGCTTCGTGAATTGGTAATATCTTCTCTACTGTTTTATTTTCAATAATACTTCACAATCTACTTTTAATCCTATTTTTTGCAGTTCATAAGTAAGACATTTCTGATAAGCAGATCCCTATAACCCAGGACTTTAATACATATAAACCTTTATAGCAGTACTTATAATTTTATGTTCAATGTCCACAATACTATTCAGATCTAATTTCTTAATTATTTTTCTTTGCGTCCTTCGCGTCTTTGCGATTTAATTTCCCTGCTTCTTAAAAATGGTGTGTACTTTTTTTCAAAAAATGCGTTAGGTTTTACGCCCCACTCTCAACGGCTTCAATTAAAAATTTCCTAAAATCGTCTTTATCTTTTTGTATCATTTCATTGTTGTTGAGCATTAGTTCGGCAAGGGACAATATTTTTTCTCCATCGAGTTTGTAATCATAGGCATGCCGAAAAATATGTCTAAACATTCTGATCTCATTTAAAACCCGATAACTTTCCTCTTATAAAAATTGCGGCCTGATTTTATAAACGGAAAGGCTCATTTTTTTTAACAATTCAAGATGATATTTGGAAAAATCGTTAATCTGATTTTCAAATGTCATTGCAACGTTTTTAAAAATATCCTCAAATGCACAGTATATATTGTGAAGGGTATAAGCTGCATAAACTATATATTCCTCACGCAGAGTCTCTCTCTTCATTGAAATAATAATCTCACTTATTTTGTCAGAGAGTTCGTCAATCACTTTCCATTGTTTATCTATGAAAAATATCAATAAGGCCATTTTCTCTTTCATATAATTTGACGCCCTTCTTTTATAATTGAGTCTCTAAACCGGCATTTCTCTAATTCAATGAGGTCAATATTCTCCGTTCCAAGGAGCTCTTCAATATCTCCATATATCTTGAAAAAGTCTTCAGATTTCATGCCTTCTATAGCAATATCAATATCAGAATATTGCGTATACTGATACGCCTTCACAAGGAAACCAACAATATAAACAGATAGAATATTTTTATCGGCAAAATACTCTTTCAATAAATCAATAACCTTTTCTAATAGTATCTGTCTATTTTTTTCCTGGTTCTCTTTTTTTTCATTATATATCTTTTTTGCAAGTGAAATATCAAAACTCACTTTCATGCCGCCTTTCAAAATACTTCCTTTAAATCTATCTTCAACTCCTCTAACAGCGAAGTGGTAAGCGTATCATTTTTTTTGTAAATACGATCTATAGCGTATCCGGTTTTCTGTAATATCAAAACCTCCACAGTTTTAGTTTCCGGGTCAACGATCCAATATTCCTTAACGCCATATTTTGCATATAGGGTCTTTTTTAATGTTTTATCGCGCTCGGCAGTGCTTTTAGAAAGGATCTCAATAATAAGATCGGGAGCTCCCTGGATATTATTTTCTGTAATTATTTTAGATCGTTCTTTTGAGATATAGAGAATGTCAGGCTGAACAACATTTTCTTTTGAAAATACCACATCGAATGGAGCAAAGTAAACAAATCCCAGGCTATTTTTTCGCACAAAGTCCCATAAAAAATACTCAATGTTTCTCGAAATTTCCTGATGATAAGTTTCAGGGGAAGGGACCATAACGAATTCTCCGTGTATTAGTTCATAAATGTTGGTTTCAGATTCAGGAAGATTTCGATAATCTTCATAACTAAATTTTATTTCAGTCTTTAACTCTTCCATGACCTTTTCCTTTCTATTAACATATAAACGTCTCGAATCGGCTGTTGTCACTTCCAATCGCTTTAAGATTATCTGTTATGAATAAATCAACAGCATCATAAATATTATCATTTTTACTGTTAACCGCAAATGTACATTACAGCACATCTGCAAAATGCGGCCTTAGTCTTCTAAATAGAACAGCACCCAAAATGAAAATAAAAGCGCTAATACACCAGAAGTAAACTGTCAATTCCCAGTGTTCCCAGAAACCGATCTTGTATATAAAACTCTCCCTATACCCTTCTGTAATATAGTATACCGGATTCAATTTAAGGTAAAACCTGTATTTTTCTGGTATCATATTGATTGACCAGAATATTGGAGTAGCCCAGAATCCTATTTGAAGGACCATTGCTATTATCTGTCCGACATCTCTTAAGAATATAACAAAAGAACATGTTATCCACGAAAGCCCTAAAAGAAGAAAGATTGCGGCAAAAAGATAATAGAATATCTGTAAATAATATATATGAGGAATATAACCATAGATAACAAACATTACAACAATAAAAAGAAGAAAAAAAAGATGAATAAACAGCGCTGCTAAAATTTTGACAATAGGCAGGATGCTTAATCTAAATACTACCTGTTTCAGTAAATAATTATATTCAAGGATTGAGTTTGTCGCGCTGGATAAAGACTCTGAAAAAAAGAACCAGGGTATCATGCCGGTGATGAGCCAGAGTATAAAGGGCAGATCAGCTACAGGCATTGCCTTAAAGCCTACCTGAAAGACAAACCATAATACACATATTGTAACTGTAGGTTGAACAAAAGCCCACAATAGTCCCAGATACGAGCCTAAATATTTTGTTTTAAAGTCTCGTTTTGTAAGCTGATAGATAGCATTTCTGCTATCAAATATATGCTTAAGAAAGATAAGGAGTTGCTTCAGGGGATGCATAATAATAATTTTTATTTTTTATATACATACAATCAATTTGTTAATTTATAATAATATATCCAAAATAATGGATGTCAACTACAAATTAGGATCCG
>JAXHTB010000337.1:0-4464 GCA_034190185.1 Spirochaetota bacterium
TTTCAACCTATCAACTTCAAGAAAAGCTCCTTCCGATTTATAATTTAAACCAAAAAGTTTTGTATAAGTTTTCTTGTTAAAAGGATTAAGATAAATTCCATTATAAAATCCCTGGTTCTCACCCTCCCTGAATACATAGAATGTATTTAGATGGAGATATAAAATATCATTAATATCAAGTTGGAATACCGGACCTAATTTTAATTCGTTATTTCCAAATGATATATTCTTCCATTTCTCATTTATATATGAATTGCTAGAAGTAGGGAATCGAAAAGCACACAAAAATCCTAAATGAAGATTATCTCTGAAAAAATCGCTGGTATAAATCCATATTTTAAGAAAGGTATCCCCAAACTCATTATCACGGGTTTTCCATAAACCCAAATGAAGATATTGGAAAGAAAACCAGACAGAAAAATCTTCAATAATTCCAAATCCCATAGAGAAGGTTTCTCTTCTGAAGTCATGTTCAATTTTACAAATCTCTTCTTTAAAACTAAATTCTATCTTATCTGGTGGTATTGTGTTAATAGTTTCAGTTAACGAGAGGGAGCCTATAAGATATATAGGTAATAGATTAGAAAGGAGTATAAAAAAAATGACGCTAATGAATAGCGGATATTTATTATTTTTTCTGATAATTGAACCTCTACATAGCAGTAGAGTATAGTAAAATTTACAGACTATACTTAGAATATACTATATTAACCCAAAAATGCACTTTCGTTATTTAAGTTATAAATGGAGGTTTAATATCGCAGTAGTTACGAAGTGACCTTTACACCTACTGTTATTTAAAGATCCATTTAGTATAGGTCCAATCATTAAAAATTGCCACAAATGCTACAAGAGGATATGCGCTCAGTAGATGAATAAATGCAAATAATGTTAATTCAGCAATCTGCAAACCTGAGCATAAAGCAGTATTCGCCATTTCTTATAGATCGATGCAGCAGATTCGCCTTGACTTCATGAACTTATAAACAAGAAGTCGATAAATATAAATTTATAAATATAAAGATAAAAACTGATAAACCAGGTTAATAATCAATTCAAAAAACATCAATTTGCTTATTATTTTTTACGCTGATTCCTCAATTGCGGCATCAACAATTTTCTGGAAGGCCTTTAGATCGCTAACTGCTAACTCTGCTAGCATTTTTCTATTGATCTTAATATCGTGAGCCTTCATTCCTGCAATCAATTTATTATATGATACTCCACAGATTCTTGATGCTGCATTAATCCTGATAATCCATAAGGATCGAAAGTCTCTTTTTTTTCTTTTTCTATCGATGTAGGAATTCTGTAGAGCGCGTCTTCTTGCATCCTTTGCTGTTCTGTAGAGATTTTTTCTGGAACCATAAAATCCTTTAACATCTCTTAAAACCTTTCTTCTTTTTTTCCTGTGAATTAAACCACTTCTTGCCCGTGTCATAGTCAACTCTCTTAATTTAGTATTATTGTAGCAACCACTGAATACCTCTTTAATAAAATATCCATCCATGGATTATTTTGGCGCTAAATAAAGTCAATTTTAAAAAATCACATCCGTTTAATTTTTCAAAATTCCGATGCGCTAAGATACAGGTGAATTTTATTATTCGGAAAATATCCACTTTCTGAAGAATAACTCCATTCGCCTCTTAATTAAAGGGGTTTCTATTTTCAACAAATTAATATCTAATTCTGTATTCTAATAGACGCATAAATTTTCAATTTTTGAATCTGTTAAAGCTGTAAATTACCATCTTATATAAGTAAGTAGGAAATCAACTTAAAAAATAAATATTCCCCATTTAATGGGGAAGAGATAATAATAAAAAATTACTAATTATAAGGTAACATTCTCTTAACCTTTTTTGCTTCTGCAGAGGAAACTGAACTCGCCTTTCTCAATTGTCTTTTTCTTTTTTGAGATTTCCCTTCAAGCAAATGACTCTTATAAGCATTTGATCTCTTTATTTTCCCACTTTTTGATATCTTAAATCTTTTCTTGGCGCCGCTGTTCGTTTTTATCTTAGGCACTTTTCCCCTCTCATTACTATATTAATATTAACATATAACTTTAAGCATTAATTTTAGAATAAGTTATATAAATAGAGTCTTCAATTTTCGAAGCTGAAACTGTTACTTAATTATAACAGACAATTTAAAAAAACCTAAAATTTCTATTTAAATTGTATCATTAAATATTCTCTGGATAAAATATAATTATTATCTTTTAATTATATTTATCCTTAATAAACGATATAAGAGAAAATATGAAGTACAGACAATCTTGATGTTTATATTCTTCAAGCAGTTAAAAAATTATGTCTTCTTCTTTCCTTTACCTGATGATATAGGAGTTACTATCATTGTAATATTTCTTCCTTCAGATGAAGGCATCTTCTCAATTTGTGAAATCCCTTCCATATCTCTCATAATATTATTCATTACATCGTATCCCAATTCAGAATGAACAATTTCTCGGCCTCTAAACACAATAGTAAACTTAACCTTATCTCCATCCTCAAGAAAGGCTTTTGCATGATTTATTTTATGTTCATAATCATGATCTTCTATTCTGGGCCTCATTTTAATTTCTTTCAGATGAACGATCTTTTGTTTCTTCTTTGACTCTTTTAATTTTTTTCTTTGTTCAAAAACAACCCTGCTATAATCAATTGTTTTAACAATCGGAGGATCTTGATCAGGCGAAACCTCAACAAGATCAAGAGATTTGCTGTTAGCTACTTCCATAGCTTCTTTAAGAGACATTACAACGAGTTGACCTTCATCATTAACAAGACTCACCCTCTCTGAGGTTATTTCTTCGTTTATTCTATGCTTTTTGGGTTTGGATTTACCAATAACTCGCCTCCCTTATATATTCTATTATGTAATTATTATGCTTATTAACAACTAACATAATTGTATAAAATAAGCCATCCGTGGATTATTTTGCTGAACAAATATGTAAATTCCCCAAAATCACGTCCATGTAATTTTTGAAAATACCGATGTAGTAAAATATACTGTTATGTTGAAGCATCAATCTTTTATGTTTCTAATTATATCTTAATGTACTGAATGAAATCAATAATATTTCAAGTTTATATAAAGATTTTTGGTTAATATCATAAGGAATTAACTATTGTCAAGAAAATATTTTCTCATTGCAATAATAAATTACCTCAAATCATCTCTATATATAGTAAATATATGTTTATTACAAAATAGAAAAATTAAATCCTGCTTTCAACCTCTTCATTTATCTTCTTAATAAACTCTTCCAAATCATAAACAGTTGAATTCTTTTCTCCACGTTTTCTTATAGAAATTGTGCCATTTTCAGTTTCTCTCTTACCTATCACCCCGATATATGGCGGCTTTTTTGATATAGCATCCCTTATTTTATATCCTATAGTTTCATCGCGCAAATCAGTTTCAGCTCTAATTTCCTCTGAGAGCATCCTACTAAGGAGCTTGTCAGTATACTCTTTTTCTTCTGTAGTTACATTAAGGAGCATTATCTGTACCGGTGCAAGCCATAGAGGAAATTTCCCGGCATAGTGCTCAATCAATATACCTATGAATCTCTCCAAAGAACCGAGTAAAGCCCTATGGATCATAATTGGACGCTTTTTTTGGCCATCGTTCCCAATATATGAGATATCAAAGCGTTCAGGAAGATTAAAGTCTACCTGAATAGTACTGCACTGCCACTCTCTCTGAAGAGCATCTTTTATCTTAATATCAATCTTGGGACCATAAAATACTCCCTCACCATGATCAATTTTATATAATATTTCATTCTTACTTAAAGCATTTTGCAATGCAGATGTTGCTGTTTCCCAATTGTCATCACTTCCAACTGATTTATCCGGCCTTGTAGAAAGATATATATTTTTTTCCTTAAATCCGAAGATATTCAGCATATATAGAGTAAAATTGATTACTTCTTCAATCTCATATTCAAGCTGTTCCTTTGTGCAAAAAATATGTGCATCATCCTGGGTAAATCCTCTGACACGTGTTAAACCATGAAGAACTCCTGATCGTTCATAGCGATAAACAGTGCCCATTTCAAAACCCCTGTATGGTAGATCCTTATAGCTTTTAATACTGCTTGTAAATATTTTTATCTGAGATGGACAATTCATAGGTTTGAGATAGTAGTCCTGATCATCAATCTTAATTGGGGAATACATATTCTCATTATAAAAATCAAGATGCCCAGATGTTTTATATAGATCTGCTTTTGCAATATGAGGGATACTAAAAAGCTTATATCCTCTTTTCAGATGTTCAATAGTAGAGAATTTATCTATAATAAACCGTAAAACAGCCCCATTAGGATGCCATAATGGCAAACCAGCTCCTACTTCATTATTGAATGAAAAGAGGTCAAGCTCTTTTCCCAGCTTTCGATGATCCCGCTCTTTTGCCTGCTCTAGTATACTAAGATGTTTCTTT
>JAXHTB010000338.1:0-4409 GCA_034190185.1 Spirochaetota bacterium
TGGAAGATGACGATGATTTAAGATCATTGCTAACTGAAATTCTTGATGACAAAGGCTACGAGGTATTTTCATACACAAATCCTTTTATTTGTCCACTACAAAAGATACCTGCCTGCAGATGTAAAGATAATGAAAGATGTACAGATTTTATAATTACTGATATAGAAATGCCAAATATGAATGGATTTGAATTTATAGAAAATCTAAGAGAGAAAAAATGTAAATGTAATGAGGTAATTGTTATGTCTGCTTCATTGAATCCAGAATATCAGGTAAAAGCGGAAGAGCTAAATTGTAAATTTTTTAGTAAACCATTACCTCTTCAGGAATTTAATGAATTTATTGATGAAAGGTCAAAGTCTTTTGACCCAAATAGAAAATTGAAAGATTGGTTCAAGGAAAAATAATTTAACAAATCTTTTAAAGTGCTTTTTAATTACAACTTGAACTCCGACTTGTTTATACATTCTGCACTTTAGATATAAAAGTATATTCCTTTTCATATAATCTATATTGAGTTTTGTATTTTACATTATAATATTTGGTATTGGTGATACACTTGTAGATTTTTGTGGATTTAAATAGTAAAAGTCTAATTATACTGAATTTTTTCAGGAGTCCCTGTTGTTAGGTTATAATCCCTGCCTATAAATAGGTTGTATAATATAAAATTTATCTCAAGTCCCCCTTTACAAATAATGAAAAATATTACCCCCTAATGTAAATTATTATTTATACTATAATAATTTCTATCATAATTTAATCATAATTCCAACGATTGACATTCCAATAACAAATAAATATATTTACTGCAAAAGCACAATATCAAGTTCAATTAGATTTTCATTTATTGCTTTTGATCAACAGTTTGTTGATTATATTTTAACTTGAGGTATAAAGAAAATGGTTAAATTAAAAAATCTTGTCTTTTTAACTTTTATGACTTTCGTACTCTTATCATTATTTGCTACTCTAAATTTAAAAATGATTTATGCAAATTACTCTAATAAGCAAATTCTAACTATGAGTGATGATAAGGTTTTAAGCGATGATAATGAAGGAGAAGTTGCGGAAGAAGTGGAAGTAGATGAAGAAGAACCACAAGAATATGTTCCTGAAAATCCAGAAGAACAAATAGAAGAATAGATTATTTATGATTAAGAATAAAATATACTTGTGAAGGAAATATAATATGAAGAAAAGAAAATATATTAGTTTATTATTTATCTTTATATTTTGTACTGTATTCTTAGTTTATAGCGGATGCAAAAAAGGAGACAATGTAACGAAAGATAAGAAAATTGAGAGTGAAATAAATCAAGAAGGCGAAGTAATTGATAAAGCTATAGAATCTACAGAAGATGAAGAGATTGAAGAATAGCATTTAGATAAATAATAAAGTTATTTCAAGGAATAACTTTTTAAAAATCGGTTACAAGCAATAAGCAATGTAAACTCTGATTAAATATGAGGGAACTTCTCAGAATATAAAAAATAAAAAAGAAGTTCCCTATTTTTTTAGTATTATCGGAGTATAATAGAGAAAGGAAGATGGAAATATTTAATATTATCTCCATATCTTACGTATTTATGCAGCAAAACAATCCACGGAAAGTTTTTTTATAAATCTCCTTTTTACCTTTGTTTCAGCTCTTTAAAGCTTGCCTGAAGGGCGCTAAATTTATGGTAATTAACTAAATCTATGAATTCAGAAGTTTATACAATGCTATTTATATTCTTTGCAAGAATATTAGATGTATCTATTGGGACTGTGAGAATATTATTAATTGCGCGTGGATATAAATATCTTGCACCTATCCTTGGATTTATTGAAATACTGATCTGGCTTTCTGCTATAAATGAAGTTTTTCATAGTCTTAACAATATATATAGTTATTTAATATATGCAGGCGGGTTTGCTTCCGGCAATTACATCGGCATGCTGATTGAGGCGAAACTGGCAATTGGTTATCAAAGTTTAAGAATTATAACAAGCAAGAAGCTATCAGCGCTTTCAATGACATTATGCGAAGAGGGCTTTGGTTTTACTAACATAAAAGGTTATGGCATAAAAGGAGAGGCTAATATTCTTTTTACTGTTGTTCATAAAAGGGATGTTGAAAGGATTCTTAAGGTTGTAAGAATTATTGAACCAGAAGCATTTATTACTATTGAGGATGTTCGTTCATGTTATAATGGTTTTATTTTTAAAAGAAGTTTTTTTGAAATCTTCGGAAGACAGATTATAAAGAAGAAGTAAAAAATAGAGTATTCCATAATTTATAGTAATAAACTACAGACTTTAAGTTGATTAAAGGCATTTTATATTCTATCTTTCCATAAGTCAGGATCTCTATGAAGATTTGCTACAGCTACAACAAGTATTTCGTTTTCTCGGATTTGGTATATAATCCCATATGGGAAACGGCGAGTTTGACACCTTCTAGCTCGTTTTGAACAAGGGTGCCATGCTTCAGGAAACTGTCCAATTCTATCTAAAGCATTTAATACATCTAATAGAAATGCATCGCCGAGACCTGGAGACTCATAATTGTAATACTCAATAGCATCATCCAACTCGATCTGAGCGATTTCTAAAAAATTAATCTTCATTATCAATTCTATTTATATTTTTGAAGAACTTCTTTTAAAGATATAGCTTTAATTTTTCCTTGTTCATATGCATCAATTCTATTTTCAACTTCTTTAGCCCATAATTTATCAATTTCTTTATCCGACTTATCAAGACTATAGATAAGCTTATCAATTAGCTCTGCTTTTTTTGTGGGTTTCAGTTTTAATGCCTCTTTAAATACATTATCTGTGGTATTCATTTTTTTCTCCTTCAAATAGTATTAAATAATTGATACCGTATATTATCTTTGACATTTTGAGGATAAAAGGCACTTGCAAAAAAAACAATTAAAACAAATGCAAGAGTCTTTTATGAACGGAATAACAATCGATATAAATATAAATACATCAATAGAAATTAGTCAACTAAAACTTGACAAAGTAATCAATGAAGTCCAGAAGGCATTGTCTGAAATTGGGCAAAATTTATTCCAGGCTTTGATAGCTGAACTTAATAAAGCCGTAGTCGAATGGATGAGATCGAAAAGAATCGAGGTTTCCTGTAAGAAATGTGGAAATAAAAATTGATTCACAAAACGTGGATTTCGGAACGATGGAAGAGGGATAACAACAAGCATCGAAAAAATGTTTTGTTTTCATTTACAGATATCAGCATATTATTGACATAGAAGAAAGAGATAAAAATATAAATATATGAAAAAAGAATGTCTGTTAGATAAAATAACTGAAAAAATACATGAGTTGATATTTATCTCAACACCTGATGATCCTGAGAATTTTATATATATAAGTCCGGCTTATAAAAGGTTATTTGCCATTGACATAGAAGACTTACAAAATAATTCTTTTGTATATATTCACATTAATGATCGTGATTATGTTAAGAAAAAATTCTTAAATCTCATTAATACAGGTGAGGAGTATAGTATTGAATATAGGATTATTTCATTAGATAGGTCTGTTAAATGGATGTATGAAATAGGATTTTCGATTAAAGAGCATAGCGACATAATCTATTATGTCAGGTTAGCATAATATTTGAGAAGCTAATATTTTATATTATAAAAAAATAACGAAATTTCCTATTGACTTATGCTAAATAGAGGATTATTATAATCTATAATAATTTTTATATGTTTATAAATTAGTATATTCAAATATAAAGTATATTATATATCTAATAATATTTCATGATTTCAACCATGGAAAAAATAAAAGTACTCTTAGTTGATGACCATCCTACAGTTCGAATGGGAATAAGCAAACTTATCGAAAATCAGGAGGATATTGAGGTTTGCGGTGAAACCGGAAGCATTAATAAAGCTATGACTCTAATTGAAAAAACCAAACCCGATGTAATTCTTGTTGATATTGCATTTGATAATAATATCAATGGTATTGATCTTGTTAAGACAGTAAAAGAAAGATCCCCAAAGATTATTACAATAATTCATTCAATGTATGAGGAGTCTGTTTATGCGGAACGTGCAATTAGAGCTGGCGCAAGGGGCTATATTCAAAAAAATGCAAAACCCAGTATGATTATATCCGCAATTCGTAATGCTGTAAAAGGAGAACTTATACTCAGCTCAAAACTTAAGGATAGTATTATAAATAAAATTCTACAAGGAAATAAAGAAACTACTGAAACTGATATTGATATTCTAACTAATCGAGAATTTGAAATATTTCAATTATTTGGAAAAGGGCTTAGTATTAAGGAAATTGCAGAGAGAATACACCTCAGTCAGCATACTGTAGAAACCCATAGAAGAAATATAAAAGAAAAATTAAAAATAACCAGCAATTCTCAG
>JAXHTB010000339.1:0-4409 GCA_034190185.1 Spirochaetota bacterium
ATTCATAAAGGTCTGCTCCCATACCTGCAACATCACCTACATTATCACCAACATTATCAGCAATTGTTGCAGGATTTCTTGGGTCGTCTTCAGGGATACCTGCTTCAACTTTACCAACAAGATCAGCACCTACATCAGCAGCTTTTGTATAGATACCGCCGCCAACCCTTGCAAACAGAGCCTGTGTAGAAGCTCCCATTCCAAAGGTTATCATTGTTGTAGTGATCTCAACTAATTTTGCATGTTTAAACTCTGATAGATTAATTAAACTATCATTGTAAACCCCACCTGCAAGACCTACCTTTTCAACCAGAGAAGCACTAAGCCCCCAAACATTATTGTCGTATATCCAGTTTAAAATAATATACCATAGAGATATATCGATAAGGCCAAATCCGACCACGACAAGACCCATAACAGCACCGGATCTAAAAGCAACTCGTAATCCTGCATTTAAAGATTCTGATGCTCCTTGTGCTGTCCTGGATGACGCATTTGTTGCAGTCCTCATTCCAAGATAACCGCATAATCCAGAAAAGAAACCACCTGTTAAAAAAGCAACAGGTACAAATGGATTCTGAACACCAAGAAAGGCTAGAACAATAAAAATTACTAACAAAATGATAAATACAATTGTAACAACCTTGTATTGCCTATTAAGATAAGCAAGCGCACCTTCTTTAACATGGTTAGCTATCTCAATCATAGTCTCATTTCCCTCATCAGCCTTCATCATACTTTTGTAGAAAACCCAAGCAAAGATAAGTGCGAAAATTGAGGCTATTGGCGCAATGTAGAATATGCTACTTTCCATAAACTATAACTCCTTTAATTTTAAAAATTTGAATTATAACCCATTTAATAGGGTTTATTGCTGAATTTAAAACCGCCGTAAAAAGGCATTTTTTTAAGCTTAATGAAACAGAATATGATCTACTACTTAATATAAGGCTAATTGTGACTACTTAGCTATCTCTTAACTACTCTAATATTTTGAATTCTTATAAAAGTGTAAGACAAGGAGATGGAAGAGTTTGAGGAAATTTAAAAATACTATTATCATCTCCATATCTCAATAATTTTTACATCTCCTTTTTTCTACACCTCATTTTATATATAGCTGAACAGTAACGGTTTATTATTAATTTAATCAATATAGCCTAGTGAAATCGAAAAGGATCTCATTTCTTTAAGAAATAATTTACATTCTAATGAAGATGGATTCTAATAACATGATGAGTATTCTCATGTCAACAATCTTTTACTAATACATATAACTTATTATTTTGAAAACAGGCTCAATAATATAGTAGTAATATATACATAAGAATCATATCCAACATTGGTAAGTGTAATCAAAAGCAGTTGACTAACAGGAGACTTAACTCCTGCTAGTCAAAATAATGAAAATTTGCATTACTATTCACATAATTAGTCTTTGTCAATAGCCTTATCAACTAATTCCACAATATCATAAGCCAAATAGGTATTTTCATCAAGACCTAATTCAACGATTCCATCTGAAAGCATTGTCATACAAAATGGACATGCAGTTGCCACAGTGTTAGCGCCAGTATCTTTAAAATCTTCTGTTCTAAATTGATTTATCCTTGTTCCGAGCTTCTCCTCAATCCACATCCTACCGCCGCCAGCGCCACAGCAGAAACTTCTACCGTGATTTCTGCTCATTTCAACAAGTTCCACTCCCGGAATAGCCTCTAAAATCTTTCTTGGAGCTGTATAAATATCATTATATCTCCCAAGAAAACATGAATCATGGTATGCAACCTTGCCGTTGATACTATTCGTTAATTTTATTTTTCCCTCTTCAATTATCTTAGCCAGGAGTTCTGTATGATGATATACTTCGTAATTCCCTTCAAACTTAGGATATTCCTTTTTTATAACATTATAACCATGAGGGCATGTTGTAATTATCTTTTTAACACCATAGGAATTAAATGTCTCAATATTCTGCATTGCCAGCATCTGGAAAAGATATTCATTGCCAGTTCTAAGAGCAGAATCACCGCAACACCCTTCTTCTGGCCCAAGAATGCCAACCTTGTATCCTGCCTTTTGCAGAATCTTGATAAGCAAAATTGCTATATTCTGATTCCTCTTATCGTATGAAGCAGCACATCCCACAAAATACAGAAAATCAACATCAGAATCTTCAGATAATGTTTTAACTTCTAAATCTTCAGGAATCCAATCCGCTCTTGCTGCAAAGGCAAAGCCGTATGGATTGGAATTATTTTCCATGTTAGTAAAGGCTGTCTGCAATTCAGGAGCCATACTACCTTCCATAAGAATCATATATCTTCTCATTTCATTTATTTTACTAACATGCTCAATCTGCACAGGGCAGTTCTCCATACAAGCAGCGCAATTTGTACATGACCATATCTCATCCTCACTTACAGATTCACCAATTAGAGCTTTTGATTCAACTGTAGAAGGATCTTCTGCTTTCATAAGAAGTGGAATTCTCTCATCCATATTATCTTTTACATCGTTTATTATTTTCTTAGGCGACAGTGGTTTGTCAGTCAAAAATGCAGGGCAGTTATCTTGGCATCTGCCGCATCTTGTACATGCATCCCCGTCCATTAACTGTTTCCATGTGAACTCTTCAACATTTGAAGCTCCAAAATTTTCTGCAGTTTCAAAATCATCAGGTGGTATGATTGCATGAGAAAATTTTGTTTTAGGATTTTCATTATCCAGATTCTGGTAGTATACATTTAATGTAGAAATCAGAATGTGACCCAGTTTCCCAGATGCAATAAATGCAATGAATACCATAGAACAAAGCATATGCACCCACCAATTAATAAAATGCATAACCTTTAGAACACCAGGACCCATCCATGCAAAAAGATAAGCAAGTACATATCCAACAGGTGACCACACCTCAAAGGAGGGGAAATCGCTGATAGCTATTCTCATTGCTTCACCAAAAAAACCTGTTACAATTATAACAGAAATGAATACAAGTGCAAATGTATCGGTAGGTTTTGTATCCAATCTAGTTGGTTTTAGTTTATATCGCCTGTAAAAAGCTAAAACTAATCCTACAATAACAACAAGACCGAAAAGATCACCAAAGAGCGACCATATCAGATAAAAATTCCCCTCAATAAATTTTGTATGAAAAAATAATTCAGTAAGATCTTCCTGCACAACAATGATCATTGTAATTACAAAAAGCCCAGCAAAACCATAAAACAAGCAGATGTGCATAAATCCTGCATAGGATTCTCTTAAGACTTTTGCTTGGAATAAAACATATTTAATTACTGCAAGTATCCTTTTCTCAGGAAAATCAGTTCTTAATTCATCCTGGCCCATTCTCCATATCTTAACACGTTTAATTATGGCATAGACAAGGTAAAAAATTGCAGCAAACATAAAAAGATATATACCCCATCTCATAAAACCATGAGGACCGCCTACGTTAAAAAAGAATTCTCTTGTTATGCTTGAAGCAGGCACATCGTGTACATTCATAAAATCCCCCTACTATTCTTATGAATTATTATTACTTTCTATAATAAGATCCCTATTTATTAAACCTAACTTATAAATGTATTAAAATGAATTAAAGATATTATTGGTTGAAATAGAATATTCAACTATATATGTATATCTAATTTATAATTTCTACCTGTTTCAATATCATATTGAAGGATTTAATTCGATTTAAGTATCATTTTTTGTAATCAATTACAAAAAGATAGAATATTATTGTCAAACTAAATTTAATTCAAATAAAAAAAAGTCAAAAAACTAAGAGAACTGATGAAAGGCAGGGTAAATTATTTTGGATATTGAATTATTTATGTTGATATTAACCAGATATTGATAATACCACACCCGAAAAAGATACTCGCTGTCCTAGACTCATAAAAGTAATAAATAAGCAATAACTATACTGATACAGAGGTTTGTTATTCACTGAAGATTGTGATTATGGTATTATACAGTTATGGTATATCATTACTAAATGAGGTTTATATAGATAGAATTTGTTGACATACCAAGAGAAATTTTCCATTTTATACGTATTCGGCAGGGTATTTTCAAAAAAGCAGATAATAAAGATGTTAACGCGGGTAGTTAAATGCGGTGAGCTTCTGCTATACAACAACACTCCACTTTCAGCTGCCAGTTATAGAGTTTTATAAAATAATAAAATATAATGATTATCATATTACTAACATTTTCAAGTAGATTTTATGGGTAATTTACGAGAGGATGACCATTCAACAGCTAATTTGATTAGCTGAGAATTGCTGGTTATTTTTAATTTTTCTTTTATATTTCTTCTATGGGTTTCTACAGTATGCTGACTGAGGTGTATTCTCTCTGCAATTTCCTTAATACTAAGCCCTTTTCCAAATAAT
>JAXHTB010000034.1:0-16897 GCA_034190185.1 Spirochaetota bacterium
AACTCATCACATCTGAACGCCTTGCCGTTCTTGGACGGCTTACCGGAAGCATTTCACACGAGCTGAGAAATCCTTTGGCAATAATCGATAGCTCAGCGTACTGCCTTAACAAGACATTTAAAGACATTCCCAATCCTAAAGCAATGATATATGTTGAACGGATCAAGAAACAAGTAGTTCGATCTATTGCCATTATTCAAAGCATGTTCGATCTTACTCAATCAAAATATCCTCAAAAAGCGCCTTTTGACTTAATAGATTCGGTTAAGGATGCAATTAGAGACATTGAAATTCCAAAATCAATATATTTAATGAGATATCTTCCTGATGAAAAGTTGATCATTTCAGGTGATAAGGAGATGATACGCATTTCAATTAAAAACATTGTACACAATGCCGTTCAGTCAATAAAAGATGATGGTGTTGTTACCATACATGTAAAGCGTTCTAAGGAAAAGGAGAATGCAGAGATTATTATAAAAGATACAGGATGCGGCATTCCGCCTGAAAATCTTGAGAAAATATTCGAGCCTCTTTTTTCGACAAGGACAATAGGTATAGGATTCGGCCTTTCGATAAGCAGGCAGGTAATTGTAATGCATCAAGGAACAATAGATGTCGAATCGGAAATCGAAAAAGGAACTAAATTTAAAATTACTATTCCCTTGTTTTCTGATACATAACAGGAATAGATGACTTTTTTGATTTATTCATTTATTGGGCTAAATCAATAACTTCATTTAATAACACAAGATCAGTTGTTTATTGAAATGTTTTACATCCTTAACAGGGGGTGTATGAATGTTAAAAGAGAAGCAAATATCACAATACACAATTCTTGAACTGCTCGGAGAAAGCATGCATGCTGAAATATTCAAGGCATGTCCGTATAACCAACCTGACAAAATTATCGCATTAAAACGCATTAGGCCGGAGTTTAACACAAAAGAATTAGCACATCATTTATTCCAAAGTATTGACAATTTACAAAAGCTCGACCTTGAGGGCGTTATTAAACCTGATCTCTATTTTGTTGAAAATGACTTCATCTATCTTGTTCAGCATTATTTTAACGGCATAAACCTTCAGTTGTGGCTAAACGAAAAAGGCAAGATCGGACTGGATGAGTTTTTCGCGATTTCTTTCAAACTATCGCAAATTCTGAATAATTTTCATAAATCCGGCATCTTTCACGGAGGAGTCAAATCCTCTAATATCCTTATCAATCCCCATACCCCTGACATTGCACTTATAGACCCGGTAAGGGTGATCGATGTAAATGAAATAAGTCATTATGTTTTTAATGAGTACTTTTGCATAAACACTCTTCCTTACATCTCACCTGAACAGACTGGAAGGATACGTCAAAATGTTGATTATGAAACAGACCTATATTCATTGGGCATTGTGTTCTATGAGCTTTTAACTGGAGCGCCCCCTTTTGTTTCAACTGATCCGCTAAAGATCATTTATTCACATCTTGCTGAAATTCCAGAGCCTATTAATAATAAAAGAGAGAGTGCGTCTAAAGTTGTGGAAAATATTATAGCCAAACTCTTATCCAAAGAACCTGAAAAACGCTACCGGACCGGGATAGGCCTTTTCTATGACCTTGAGAGATGTTGGAAAGATTATAGCGAAGAGAAGAGCGATCGGATTTTTGCGCTGGGATTAAGGGATTTCTCCAACAGGATAACCCTGCCCTCAATAATGGTGGGAAGAGAAAACGAGAAGGAGCGTCTTTTAAAAGAGCACGCTCTCTCATGTAAGGGGGAATTTAGGGCTGTAATTATATCCGGCCTGCCTGGCATTGGTAAGACACGTCTTATTCAGGAGCTTGAAAGACCGATCATTGCAAATCGCGGCTATTTTACATCGGGAAAATTTGACCAGTATCAGAAAAATGTGCCTTACAGTACACTTATACAGGCCTTCGGGAATTTTGTTAGGATACTGCTTACAGAAGATAAAAAAAGGATAGAATACTGGAGGGAGCGTATATCTAAGGCTTTTGGGGTTAATGGCAGGTTGATAACAAACATGATCCCTGAGTTAAAGCTGATAACAGGGGAACTGCCCGAGGTGGCACCCCTTCCGCCAACAGAAGCTAAAAATAGATTTAATGATGTAGTTGAACGTTTTATCTCCTGTCTTGCAGGGCCGGAACATCCCCTTACTCTTTTCATCGATGATCTTCAATGGTATAACAGCGCCACATTTGAAGTAATTGAAAACATCTTTCTAAACTCAAAAGATCACCCCTTTCTTCTTTTTCTGGGAGCTTACCGGCACAATGAGGTGGATCAGGTTCACCCGCTCTGCAATCTCCTTGAAAGACTCCGTAAAATGGAAAACCCATTTACTGAAATTCGTATAGATGTGCTTACACTGGACCATACAAACGAGATGGTTGCAAATATACTGGGCACATCACTCTATAGGACTCGCGCCCTTTCAGAGATTGTCGATGCAACATCCGAAGGCAATCCCCTTTATGTGAATGAAACCCTTTCGTGGTTTTATGAAAACAGTCTTATTTATCCAGATAAAGAGGGTATATGGCAATGGGATACTGAAAAAATCACAAAATCGTCTATACTTGAGTCCACAGAGCAATTGTTCAAGTCTAAAATCCTGAGAATACCGGAAGATAGTCTAAAAGTATTGCAGATTGCAGCCTGTATGGGTGTAAGATTCAGGATTGAAGATTTGAGCATGATTACAGGCAGAGATGAGGCGGATATCTTTAGGGAGCTTGCCTCTGCCTTCAGTCAGAGGATATTGATCAAGAAAAAGGATTCCCTATCGTTTTTCCATGATCGTGTTCAGGAAGCTGTTTACGCCACTCTTGATAAAAAATCGCGGCAGGATATCCATGCACTTATTGCTGAGTCATATATTGACGCTATTCCTGAGGGAAGCACCCTTGAGACCCTTGAGAATCTCTTTCACATTGTTACGCATTTAACCAAGGGAGGTAACGCTAAGGCTGATAATAAAATTTTCCGAAGAAATACAAAATTATATCATAGTGCCGGCAAAAAGGCTTATAACTCCCTGGCTTTTGAAACTGCTAATCTATATTTCAGGAAAAGTGCGGAATTAATAGATGAAACCATCTGGGACACGGAGTATGAATTCGTATACTCTCTCTATAAAGACCTGGCTATGAGTGAGTTGGCTACAGGAAACCAGGATGCATCACAGGCTCTGTTAGAAACACTGCTTGAGAAATCGAAGACAGACCTGGACAGGGCGGAGTGCCTGGCTGATCAGGCGGCCAATCTCACATCCCTGGGAGAATTTCAAAAGGCTATCGACCTGTCAATCCAAGGCCTGACATATCTCGGCAAATCGATACCTGAAAATGAAGATGATATTGATACAAGAATTGATGAATTGGCTAGAAAGATTAAAGAAGTACCTATTTCAATAGATGAGATTATTGGAAGAGAGATACTCTCTGACAGAAGAGCCCTTATTGAGCTTGCCTTATACAGTCAGCTTATTCCAAATAATTATATGATTGGAAGGGTTAAAGATTTTTTTCTTGCTGGTCTCGAGGCTACCTATCTATGCCTTTTTCTAGGCATTCATGAACAGTCTATCCATCCTTATGGTGTTTACATGGGATTCCTTCTTGAACAGGGAGATTATGAATCAGCCTTTATCTATGAAGACTTAATACTACAATTATGTAACAAGTTTCCTGATACATTCGGGGCCATAAGAGGAATGGATTCTGTAACTTGGTTGAGTCTACATTGGAGAAATCATCCTTCATTTATTTTGGAATTCAGCCTGAAGTCGATTGAGGTTGGAAAGGCATCATGTGAAACATATCACACTGGACTGGCCTATTGTACAGGATTTTGGAGCGCAGCATTACAGGGAAATGACTTAAAGAGTATTGAAAATCTTATATCTGAATGTGAGAAATATTCGATTAAATACAATCTTCCATTTTCAGAAGATCTGGCTAAAGGAATGAGATATGCGTGGATGGAACCAATGAAGGCCAATGGGATCTCAATTGATATATCAAAAGATAGAGACAGGTGGAAAGAGTCGAATAAGATTACATCGTTAGGTAACTATTATATCCATGCGGGTATGGCAGAGTATTATCTTGGGAATTATGGAGTTGCTGATGAACATCTAAAGAACGGCGAAGATTGCCTCATCGGCCATACAAACAACATACCCAATCGCGAGTGGCATATCTTTTATGTATTGAATTCCTTTCATCTATTGAGAGAAAATCTTGCTGAAGAAGAGCTGAATGCAGTGATGTCAAAGATCGAGCTAATCATTGAAAAAATCGAGTTATGGTCAAGCTTCGGCCCTGCGCTCAAACCCTATCTGGCGTTTATGCAAGCGGAATTAAAGTGTATTACCGGAGATTTCAGCGAAACCCGCAAGCTCTATCTTGACGCGATCGATATTGCCCATGAACAGGAATACACTCTTCTTGAGGGCCATATTCACGAGTGCCTCGGAGAATTGTTGTTGGAACACAACAGCATCAACCAAGCGTATTTCCATATAAATGAGGCAGCAAATCTTTACGAAAAATGCCTTGCAGGGGCGAAATTTAACCAAATTTTCGAAAAGTATCCTGAATATATTAGGTCCCATGATGATAAGAAATCAGAAAAATTAGATTATCTCCAAAGGTTTGACACTGTGTATATGATGAAGGCGGCACAAGCAATATATCAGGAACTCGACATTGATGAACTTCTGTCGGTTATCATGAGGTTGCTGATGGAGATGACAGTATCCCAGGAGGGTTATCTGCTAATAGAGAAGGGAGATGATCTTGTAATACGCATTAAGGGTAAAAAGGAAAAGCATATAAGCATAATCCTTGAAGAAGAACCGTTATCAGAAACAACGGGAATTAGCCGGGCTATGGTGCGGTATGTTCATCGCACAGGTGAGACCATTATCCTTAATAACGCTGCAAAAGAAGGTCTCTTTTCGAATGATAAGGAGACAGTGAAATTGAATCTCCGTTCAGTCTGTATCCATCCAATTAAGCGGCAGTCTAAGCTTGTCGGAATTATCTGCCTGCAAAACAACCTGATCAAATCTATCTTTACAGAGGAAGAGGTTGAGAACGTAAGACAGTTATCTATCCACGCGGCTATTGCCATGGAAAACTCAGCGCTTGTTGAAGATATAAAAAAAGCTGAAAAGACCATAAGAGATAGTGAAGAGCATCTTCGGCAAAGTCAGGAGTTGGGCAGGATGGTAGCCTGGGACTGGAATATTATAAATAACTCAGTTAAATGGTCGGGAGATGTCACCTCACTTTTTGGACGATCTGCTGATGAGATTACCAATTTTGAGGTCTTTATTAACTCTCTTCATATTGATGATGTCGAAAATACTAAGCAAAGGATTCAGGAAAGCATTGATACTCAAGTCGATTACAAAGCGGAGTACCGCGTTATCAAACCTGACGGCTCCTTAATCTGGCTGATGGCCCAGGGCGGCGCTATCCGTAATAGTGACGGTGTCACTACGAATCTTGTAGGTGTGGTTATGGATAATACTGAGCGCAAGCAGGCGGAAAAGGCACTTCGTGAGAGCGAGGAACGATATCGCGGGATCATTGATACAGCTATAGACGGCATTGCTATTATAGACAATAATGGCATCCTTCTCGAAGTCAATCCCGCTTACTGTAAGATGCTTGGTTATTCATATAACGAATTGATCGGGATGCAGGTCGAAAAACTTGCACACCCTGATCATCGCCACAGAGTGCAGGATGAATTTACTTCTCAGATTTTGGAAAAAGGCAAAGTCCGGATGGAAACCGTGGGTATCACCAAGGATGGCTCGCTAGTTTTGATTGAGATTCACGGAGTTCCATTTAAACACGCTGGGCATGATGCATTATTGGCGATAGTCCGCGACATTACTGAGCGCAGGCAAGCTGAGAAAGCGCTCCGGGAGAGCGAGGAGAAGTATCGCTCTCTGGTGGAAAGCGCGCACACCGGAATACTCATCATGGATAATGCATACCACTTCACATTCGTGAACGATGCAATGTGCCAAATTCTTGAGCGCAGTCGCGAGGAAATCATTGGTATGGATTTCCGTGATTTTATAGACGATGAAAGCAGAGAGCTTGTTGCAGACCGCTATGTCCGCCGGCAGCGGGGCGAGGAAATTCCGTTACGTTACGAGTTTAACGCTGTCCGAAAAAACGGGGAAAAAAGGAGGGTGGAGATTAGTCCTGTTACGATCACAGACTCTTCGGGAAACCCGATGACTTTGACTCATATTACAGATATTACTGAACGCAAACAAGCGGAGGAAGAGCTGGCAAGATACCGTGATCACCTTGAAGATATAGTAAAAGAGCGAACAACCCAGCTCGAGGTTGTAAACAAAGAGCTTGAGGCATTCTCTTATTCAGTGTCACACGACCTGAGGGCTCCGCTTAGGGCAATAAATGGATTTTCAGAGATTATTAATCGTCGTTATAAGGATACGCTTAATGATGATGCCCGGCACTATTTTGAAAACATCATAGATGCAGGCAGATATATGGAAAATCTTATTGATGATCTGTTGAAATATTCCCGACTTGGCCGTAGAGCTATGAAGAAAATCGATGTTCATCTTGGTAAACTTTTCGAGATTGTCCTAAAACATATGGATGAAAAAATAAAAAAAAGCAATGGAAGAGTTACAATACCCAACGACCTACCCATAGTGAAAGGAGACGAGACGCTTCTTACGCAAATTTTTTCAAATCTGTTGGATAACTCATTAACTTACCATAAAAAAGACATCCCTCCGGAGGTTATAGTAAGCTGGTGTGATGAAGCCGGGAAAATTATTGTACAGGTATCTGATAACGGTATTGGAATTGCTCCGGAATTTCACGAAAAGGTTTTTGACATATTTCAGCGTCTCCATAATCAGGATGAATATCCTGGCACAGGTATAGGGCTTTCCCTGGTAAAAAAAGCAGTGGAAATGCATGATTGGAGTATAGATCTTGATTCCGAAATTGGCAGAGGGGCAACATTTACAGTCACACTTGAGCGCGCCAGATAGTTTAAATTGTAAGCATCGCGATTAGTGACCGTCAGCATAATGAATAGCGCCAATACGCAGGATTTCGTGCAGCAGTAGTCATGAATCAGGGATAGCTGATGAAAATATAATTTTTTAGTAGGGGTAAAAATATGGGGAAATATAAAACAGCTAATATTCTACTTGTAGAAGATAATCGAATGGATGTTGAACTTACATTAGACGCCTTTAAAGAGAGTAAATTGGGCAACAGGATAGATGTGGCCACCTCCGGACAGGAGGCTCTGGACTATATGTTTGGAAAGGGTAAATATGAAAACCGTGATGATTATCCCCTGCCTGATATTATTCTGCTGGACCTGAAAATGCCGGGAATTGACGGACATGAGGTTCTGAAAAAAATAAAAGGAGAGCCTGTACTAAAGCGTTTACCTGTAATAATCCTAACATCGTCAAAGGAGGAAGGCGATCTTCTTATGAGTTACGACAATGGGGCAAACAGTTATCTTATAAAACCTGTTTCATTTGATGGCTTTTTGGATGTTATTAAACAGATTGAAGAGTATTGGCTTGTGCTTAATGTAAATCCGGTAATATAAGCTGCTTGTTTCTGCAATATCAATAATACCTGCTCTGTTCTGACACTCCTTGTTGTGAATATGTTAGCTCCTTCCTTTGGTTACAAGCAGCATTGGCAGCAAGGCTATATTCAAATCTTCAAGTACAATATTATTTAAAAAAGATTTTACCTAACGAGTGGCAAACCAGATATTCTCTGATCCGCTATCAATATAGTAACCTTTAATTACCCTGCCAGTTTTTGAATATTTGCCAAAATACTGTTGATGCAGGAATCTTGAGGCGCCTGTTCTTTTTCGCTCTTTAATTGTTGATATAGAACGGGTAAAGCTGATTTGTGAGTTGTTGATACTAATATTAGAAAGATATTCAGTTACTCCTTTTCCCCATGTCGAGAATCGGATAGCACCATGAAGTTGTCCTTTCCTAGTGTATAACTTTAGTATTCCTCTGTAACCTGATACATTAATATTGTATTCACCTAGATATTTTGAAGATGGAAGATTTCTTTTTACCCTTTTAATCTTTTGATCTGAAGTTTTTCTCGAAGCAATCTTTTTTTTACCTGTTCTATTAACAGCAGCTTTTTTTTCTTTTTTAAAAATATAATCATTTGCATGATAAATTGCAAAGCCACCTATAAATAATAAAATTGTTATAGGTATGATGTAATGGGAAGAAGTTAATTTTCCTTTTTTCTTACTCATAGTTTTTCCAAAATTTTATCAGGTTGACTCGATTTTATAGACTATAGAGGTAATAATCTATTTTTCACATAGGTTAGTTCATACTTCCGTAGAACCTACACCTACAGATTTAAGTGGTAAAATTATCTGAATAAATAGATTTCTAATATTTTTTACTGTTAGTAATAGTCAATACTCAGCTAATACTTTAATAATATGTGGAATAAGACGTTTTGCAAGGTCTCTTCTGCTACCACCGCATAAGACTACTACCAGCTTTCCGCAGCAAACTTCACAGGAAAATTTTTTCATCTCTTCTGCTAATAGTATATGAAAGTCAGGAGTAAGGCCCATATCTCCATAGTCGCCAATGGTTCCGTCATATCCCCAGTTCCAAAATATTAACTCTGGTTGAAATGGTTTTATATATTTTTGAAAAGAATCCTTTACAAGTGAAATATAGCTTTCATCATTGATAGAGTATGGTAAATGTATATTTACATTTTGTTCTTTTTTTTCATAGGGTGCAGAGCAAAAGCAAATGTATTGAACCTTTGGATCTTTTTCAAATATTTCCCAACTTCCATCTCCATGATGAGCGTCTGTATCAATGACAGAAAATCGTTCAGCATTGAATTTTTTTTTAAGTTCATGTATTGCAATAGCAGCGCTGTTAAGATAGCATCCTCCACCAAAAAAATTGCTTCCTGCATGATGATCTCCGTATCCAGTAAAGACAAATGCGTTTGTTATATCTCCTGACCATATTCTTATAACTGCTGAAAGTGTGCCTGCTGCTGAATAGAGCGCTCCCTCAAACTCTCCTGATGCCGCAATTCGTTCTATCATCTTTGGTGAATGGACCTCATGTAGCAAATCAATTGGCAATTCTTCTAATTCAAAGGAGGAATCTGGTTTTGATGGATATAATGCATCATAAAACAAAATATTAGGTTTTTCTAAAATTCCATCAAGAGCCTCAGGGAAGTCTCTAAGTCGATTGCCAGTCTGATAATGAAAGAAGATACCTGTATTTAATTGTGTCATCTGTAATAGTTTTTTTATTTGCTAATTCAATTTTTCTTTTAGGATTATGTGTTTAAAAGTGATATTGTCAAGCAGAATAATATAGTCGATTTTTTAAGTTAATATAGTATAAATTTAGGAGATTATGTATTGGAGTAACTGTTGTCATTCCTGCATCCTAATGTAAAATATCATCTGATTATCAATTCTAAATTGAATTTATATTAGTAGAAGAAATTAAATATTTTTCAAATAAAAGATTAATTATCTTTTTATATTGACATTAATTTGTCCTTAATTCAATTATAATATAGTGTTTAATTATTGGTGGTTGGAATGGACTTTAATCTTAGTAATGAACAGTTGCTTTTACAAAAGACTATTGGTGAGTTTACAAAAAGAGAGATTGAACCGCGTGCTTCTGAAATAGATAGAAGTTTAAAGTTACCTGATGATCTGATCAATAAGATGTCTCAACTTAATCTACAAGGTATGACTATCCCTCAAGAATATGGTGGTGGTGGTTTAAGTTATATTGATTGTATTTTAGCTATTGAACAGATCAGTTATTCCGGTACAGGCGTTTGGTGGTTTGTTGCTTTTACAAATAGCATACCAGGTTCAATTATTCAGTATGGAACAGAGGAGCAGAAGGATAAATATTTATATTCAATTTTTGAGTCAAATTCAATACCTAGTATTCAGTTCACAGAGGCAGATACAGGTTCAGATCCAGATGCTTTAACTACTAACGTTATTTCAAGCGATGATCATTTCATAATTAATGGAACAAAGCGTTTTAGTACTTTTGGGTCACGTGATGGTTTTGCAATTATATATGCAAAGGATGAAGCAGGAAAGTGCAGTGCTTATATAATTGAAAAAAATACTGAAGGTTATTCTACAGGCCCAATTTGCGAATTAATGGGCAGTGGAGGCATTGAGGCGGTTGATGTATATCTAGATGAGTTTAAGTTGCCGAAGGAGAATATTCTCGGGAAGAGTGGGGAAGGATTGAACATATTGCAATCCTGGATTGCTGATGAGAAGATACAGCAGTGTGGAGCATGCCTTGGCATTGCTCAAGCAGCATTAGATGAAGCAATAAAATATTCTAAATTTCGTACTGTTCGAAATAAATCTCAATCTAGCCTGCCTACTATTCGATCAATGCTTGCAGAGATGTATTCACAGCTTGAAGCTGCCAGATGGTTAACTTATCGTACTGCTTTTTTAAGAGAAAACAGATATTTTAACTGGATGATAGAGGCAGCGGCTGCAAAGGTGTTTGTTGTTCCTGCTGCAATGAAGGTAGTTGAATTGTCAAGGAGGATCCATGGAGCTTATGGCTATACACGTGAATATAAAATTGAGAGGTTATACAGGGCAATTGCAGGCGCATCAGTGATAGCTTTGAGCTTAGATATCAACAAGGCAGTTGTATCCTCATCATTAGTAAAGTAATTTTTCTTGTAAATCATTTGTTTATAAAGAAAAAATAAATATATCCTCATAGTTTCTATCTTTACAAAGTTGTAAATCTATAATTTATTATAGTAACGTGACTACTTATAAATGTATGAATTGAATAAGTTCTTAATTTATATATCAGTGTCAAATTGAGTAATAGTAGTCCTTTTTAATAAATATTGCATGTGTTAGTTGATGATAGATATTATTTTTCATAATGCTAATATAATTACCCTTGATACCATATGTCCTCAAGCTCAGACGATTGCAATTGAGAAAGGCAGGATAGCACGAGTTGAAAGGGATGTATCTATTCATAAGCTAATTCATAGCAAAACAGAGGTAATAGATTGTAAAGGAAAAACAATACTTCCTGGTTTTATTGACTCACATTGTCATCTTCACGCCTATGCTGAGAGTTTAGTAACTCTCAATATTAGCCCAATGAATAATATTCATTCAATTTCTGATATACAATCGAGTATATTAAAAATTTATCAGCAAATAGCTTCGGGCTCATGGATAAGAGCAAAAGGATACAATGAATTTTATCTATCAGAAAAACGTCATCCTACACGTTGGGATATCGACGCTGTAGCGCCCAATATACCGGTAAAGTTAAGCCATCGTTCTGGTCATGCCCATGTGCTCAACAGTTTGGCAATGAATATTGTTGGAATTACAAATGAAACTCCTGAACCTCCGGGCGGTCTTATCGACCGTGATTTAAATACAGGAGAACCTACTGGGATTTTATATGAGATGGGGGATTTTTTATCTGAACGCATACCCTCACTAGAAAGGAAGGATATGCAAAGGGGGATTAGAATAGCAAATCGCAAACTCCTTTCTTTAGGCATTACATCCATTCAGGATGTTTCATCCCGCAATAATCTTGAACAATGGGATAACTTTAATAGTTGGAAAAGGGAAGGATCATTTAAGCCGCGAATTTGCATGTCGCTTGGTATGGAAGCTTTTAAGAAACATAATATAAATGAATTCCCAACCTATACAGATAAGGGGCATCTTAGTATAAACGGAGTTAAGATAATAGTTGATGAAACTACAGGCCTTCTTTATCCTTCGCAATCTGAGTTGAATGAGATGGTTTGGGAGATACACAGCTCAGGTTCACAGGCAGTTCTACATGTGATTGAAGAAACCGCTGTTGAATCAGCATGCATTGCAATTGAGCAGGCGCTAAATAGTATCCCGAAATTAGATCATAGACATCGCCTTGAACACTGTTCTGTATGTCCTGAATCACTGTCAAAGCGGATAGCTTCTCTTGGGATTATGGTAGTGACTCAGCCAGCTTTTGTTTATTATAATGGTGATAGATATCTTAATACTGTTCCTGATCACCAGTTAAGAAATCTGTATCCTATAGGAACGCTTATGAAATATGGTGTTAATGTTGCAGCAAGTTCTGATTTCCCAATAACCAACCCAGGTCCCCTGATCGGTATATCTGCTGCTGTCTCACGCAATTCAGATACTGGCAACTCTCTTTTACCTGAGGAAGGAATATCACACCTGGAAGCGCTAAAGATGTTTACTATAAACGCTGCAAAATGCAGCTTTGAAGAAAATGATAAGGGATCGATTGCGCCAGGCAAACTTGCAGACCTTGTTGTATTGAGCCATGATCCTTTAGTTCTTCCTCCGGATGAGATAAGGGATATAAAGGTTGAAATGACAGTGATCAATGGAGATATTGTATTCAATAACAGTTAGTCAATTATACCTTTTTCAATATAGGATTTTATTTGACTTTCAGTATATCCCAACAATTCCATAAATACATAACGATTGTCTTCTCCAAGCAAGGGTGCTGATGTCCAGTATTCTGCAGGATCTGATTTAAATCTTATAGGCGTCTTGATTGATATAGTATCGCCTAGAACAGGGTGTTCCAGATGAATGAAAAAGTCTCTTGAATGAAGATGCGGATCCCTTGAGATATCCTCAGCATTCTGGACAATCCCTGCAGACACTCCCCCTTCCTGCAGGGATTCTACAATCTCTTCTGCAGAACGATCTGATGTCCATTTCTCAATAATATCATCCAGTTCTATTTTATGTTTCTCACGCATAGTGAAGGAAGAAAATTTTTTATTTTTGATAAGATCTGGTTTATTCATTATTGAACAAAGCGATCGCCATTCTTCATCATTATAAATTGCAATTACACACCATCTGTCGTTACCCATACATCTGTAGATTCCGTATGGCGCAGAGTGAAAATTTTGGGTATCGTTGATGTTGTGATCTGTTATATTATCATTAGCAGATTCGTAAACTATTCTTGGGCCAATTAGAGTTGTTACTGCTTCAAATTCGGAAAGGTCAATATGTTGCCCTTCTCCAGTCTTATCTCGAAATTCGAGAGCTGAAAGGATTGCCAGAACGCCGTAGAGCCCTGCAATATGATCTGCATATGAATAACCTAAGCCCATTGGATTATTTTTATTATAAGAAGTGAGATATGTTATGCCCCCAAGAGACTGTACTGTAGGTCCATAAGCAACATAATTCTCGTAAGGGCCGTCTCTGCCCATTCCGGACATGCTTAACATAATAAGGTCAGGTTTTACTTTTTTTAAGTCCTTAAACTCTAATCCCCAGTTCATCATAACACGCGAGGAAAAATTTTCGATTACAACATCACTTATTGCAGTTAATTTTAAGGCAATATTTCTTGCTTCCTGGTAGTCCATATTAAGGGTAATACTTTTTTTATTTCTGTTCCATGTATTAAAATATCCAGTGCTGTTTAATTCTACACCTGTAGCGGTTTTTCTAGATTGAACCTTAATGACCTCAGCCCCAAAGTCTGCAAGAAGCATCGAGGCATAAGGGCCTGCTAGTACCCTTGTAAAATCGAGGATTCTTAATCCTTTGAGAATCATTTCAGTCTCCTTAAATGAATAACAATAAATAAACAGGCATTTAGTCTATATTAATTTGTTGTCTTCAATATTCTAGGAATAGTATTTTAGATTATGTTTAGCAAAGCAAGATCATTTAATTCTTTTGCACTAATTCTTAGTTCATCTTGATATATTTTTTTATTGTCTTGGCCAACAGCAGGAGCGCTTTTCTTAGGCTGTATATAATTAAATGAAAATTTATACGGCATGCCAGGATACCTCAGAGAGCGCTTTATTTCTGGATGAAAGATATCAATAAAGAAATTTCTTTCCTTAAGTTGTGGATTATCTAATAGATCTTTTGGTGAATGAACAGGCGCCCAAGGAAACTGCATCAGTTGTCCTAACTCAAAGAGTTCCTTGACAGTATGATTTTGAGTCCACCGACTAATTATTTCAATAATATGATTGCGATTTTTTAGGCGATACTCTTCATCCTTATATTTCTCATCCTTCAGGTCTTCTGCCATATCTTCGTTATCTATCCATTCAATCAGTGTCTCCCACTGTTGGAATAGTGTTAGATGAATGAATCCATCCTTACATGGCATTATACAAAAGGAGTTGTTCGCCTGAAGGTTGCCTTCTCTTTTGGCAACTCTATTATCATAGAAGAAATTCGGCATGACATGCTCTAGTGTAGAGGCGACTGCTTCTTGTAGAGAGATGTCGATATGTTCCCCTTCACCTGTTTTTGATCGTTTGCGTATTGCAAGCAGAATGCCAGTTGCGGCAAACAGTGATGCAGTATAATATGATTGTGAGTCAAAGGATTTTAGGGGAGGAGCAGAAGGTGATCCGGATATATACATCTGACCCCCAAAAGCTGAGGCTGTCAGATCACAAGATTTATAATCTTTTTTGGGGCCATCCTGCCCAAAACCTGAGACAGAGACCAGTATTAGTTTATGATTTGTTTGTTTAAGAGTGTTGTAACCAAGACCTATTTTTTCAAGATACCCCGAAGGGAATGTTTCAACAACAATATCGTTTCTTTTTATAAGCGAAAGAAAAATCTCTTTGCCTTTATCATGCAGGATATTTAATGTTATACCTAGCTTATTCATATTGTTATATTTAAATGAAAGGCTTTCTTCTGGATGAGGAGAGTTTTTCCAAAAGGGACCTATATTTCGGGACGGGTCTCCTCCTGGTTTTTCAATTTTAATAACTCGCGCTCCAAGGTCTGCTAATATTTTTAAGATAAAGCTGCCCTTTTCATCAGCTAGATCTAGAGCCTTTATTTCTGATAATAGAGCATTCCTACTGTAGTTTTCAGTTTCCATAATATTATTTCTTTAATTTATATCAATATTATGTAAAAAATTATGTAAAAAGTTTTTCATTAAGACAATAATCTTTATTGAATTTCTTTCTTAATTTCCCATGCTCATCTTATCCAATAGTATGATCTTGTTAAGTTGAGCAAGTTCATGGGAGGGATTCATTTTTATGCTTTTATTGTAGTACTCCAATGCCAGATTTAGCTCTCCCTTTTCAAATAGCTCATTACCCATGCTGTTGTAAATCTCTGCAACCAGTTCCTTATCTCCCCACCTTGTTCTTGTAGAATTGTTTGCATGTTCCTTATAGTCAAATCCTTTTGATAGTATGTTTTCAACATCGATTTGTGAGTTTTCAATTTCTATTATACTTAACACATGAGGACCATTCTCAAAAGCATGCTCAAGGTATAACGATTCTATTACGATTCCGGTTTTTTTAGCTAGACAGTTATAGAGCAGCGTTAACCCTAGACAGTTGCCAACTTCTCTATTATGCTCGCTTGTCTGTGCATCTACAACATTGTGAAGTTTGTATTCGCCATTTCGTTTATAGCGTAATGGTTTTTTAGCCCATAACCAGTTAAAGAGTTCCTTTGCTTTTGTCAAATCATTATGGGAAGCGGATCCTTCTTGTATGAAAATATCATAAAGTTTATTAAGTTTGTTCATATAATGATTTAATTGAAAATCATCATTTATCCCTGAGGCAATTAAAGCCTCTTTCCCTAAATTGAATGAATTATTTTGATTAAATAAGCTATTACACTGCATAATATTATTTTTCTATATACTATATTTTAAATTTGAATGATGTATTAAATTTAATATAAATATACTTATTTTCTTTAAGGGTGACATAAAAAAATATGAAATACAATAAATTTTAAACTTATGATCATAATATTTTCTCGTAGTTATAAAGTAAATTAATAATGAATATAGTCATTAATTCAATAAAATTGATGCTCCAGTTATTATTGAAAAATTGAATCTGTCTTAAATATTATTTTATATATTATTGAAAATATTAAGTAATTGCTTGACTTGTGATTTTATTATTATTATTTTAACTTTAATGAAATGTTAGTAAATTGGTAACTACTCAGCTATCTCTTAACTGCTCGAGTATTTTTAATTTTTATAAAAGTGTAAGATAAAGAAATAAGGAGATGGAAGAGATTGAGGAAATTTTAAAACACTTTTTATCATCTCTATTCTCCATATCTCTATAATCCCCATATCCCATTTATTACACCTCTTTTTTAAATTTTGAATATAGCTGAGCAGTCACATAAATTGTCTTTATAAAATACGATAAAAATATCGATGGAATTATCTATTGCAATATTACTGCTTTTAAAGGAGAAAAATGATGAAAAATTTAAAAAATAATCTTTTAATATCCTTTATTTTTATTATTCCCCTTATTTTCTGTTGTTCATCTATTGAAGAAACTGCATATGTAACTATAAACCTTGGATTGAATGAAGAAACTGAATTAAGTAAAAGTGATAATACCTTAAAGAATTCACCTACAAGGTTATCAAAAGATAGAGCTGTTCCAGATTCATTGATACTATCAACAATCACACTTACTATTACTGCTGAAGATATGGATGACATTGTTGTCAGTGTTCCTCTCGATGCTGGAGAAATTTCTGTTGAGGTAACCCCAGGTAATGATAGAAATTTTTATGTTATAGCGCTAGTTGCAGATGATGATACAGGTCTTGTGAGGTCCTACAAAGGTGAGACAATTGCAGATCTAGGCGCTGGAGAAGAGGTAAGTCTTTCGATTCTGATGCGGATTTATGAAACAGCAATAATTATTCCGGATTATGGAAATAATAGACTT
>JAXHTB010000340.1:0-4395 GCA_034190185.1 Spirochaetota bacterium
GAAAGACATTCTATACCTACACTGACAGCTTCGTTCCTGATGAGAAAAACAGAACAGTAGAGTTTGTGTGTATCTATCGAATAGTAACGGCATATCAGGCTGGTTCCCTACTTCTTCTTGCGGTGGTTCTATCTATATATCAGCATCAGGTTAAGCGTAAAATCATAGTATAGTATATATTGGTGAATGTTAAAATAAATTATTATAATATATTATCAGATATATATAGTCAGCATATAGAATGCAATATTGTTAGCTCAAAGGATCTCAATCTGAAATAATCGAATAATGGATTAAATAGTAATTTTTTCAACACTATCATCTTTTGTCTCAAGTATGGCCATGCTATGTTCTTTAGCATCATTGATAGCTCCCGGATTTATTATTCTGGTGTTGTTTGAGATATAGTTTTCAAAAGAATGGGTATGTCCTTTTATTACGTAGTCATAATCTCCAGAAGCAATGGCCTTTTTTATTCTGATCGCATCATTACCGTGCATCACAAAAAAACGTTTATTGTCAATTTTTATGTCGCATGATTCTTTTACATTCCCAAAACCCATATGTTGAGCTTTTTCATTTATCTTTTCAACGTCCATATCACAGTTGCCAAGAACAAATCTGCATAACAATCCATCAAATAGATCAATCATTTCAGGTCTAGTGAAATCACCAACATGGATTACAATATCAACTTTTCTAGACTTAAAAAGCTCTACTGCCTTTCTTGTCATCTCAATATTATTATGAGTGTCAGAAATTATACCTATCTTCATATAACTAACTTTAATTCATGAATGAAGGTCTGTTTTATAATTATGAAAGTTTTGCTCCAATAGGGATTTTATCATCAATCTCAATTAAAACAGGCTCATCATTTTTTTCTTTTTTTGCTGCTAAAAGCATACCATGTGATTTACGTTTAAATATTTTAGCAGGTTTAAGATTTGCAACCAGTAATATTTTTTTCCCAACCAAATATTCTGGCAGGTATGATTTTGCAATTCCAGCAACAATTGTTCTATTTTCAATTCCGGCGTCAACCTGTAATTCTAATAATTTTTCAGAATCCTCAATTTTTTCAGCCTTTAAAATTTTAGCCACTCTAATATCTATCTTTGCAAAATCACTGATATCAATCAGTCCATCATTTTCTGCTTTTGACCTCTCTTTTTTTTCAGGTGTTTTTTTTGCATCCTGCTTTTCAATTTCGATACGGGGGAATAATATACCAAGGTCTGCAATCTTTGTATCTTCCTTTAGATTATGAAATAACACTAAGTTATCCAGAATACCATTATTATCATATACCTTCGGTCCATTCAGCGCATCAACGACCATTGGAGAAATGTTTATACATATAGGAGAAAGCAGAACAGCGATGCTGTAGATAGACTCTAATAGATTTCTTATAATTGATGATAAAAGAGGCATGTTCCCTTCTTTTGCAACTGCCCATGGTTTGTTATCCTCAATATATTTATTAACATATCTTATAAATCCCCAGAGTTTCTCTATGCCCACATTAAATTGAAACTTCTCAATAAATTCGCAGTATTCTTTAATAGATTCCTTTAATCTTTCCAGAAGCTCATCTCTTCCAGCAGGATTTTGTGAATTAAAGGGAGGGATTTTAGCTTCAAAGTACTTGTCTGTCATATTGAATGTACGCTTAACCAAGTTGCCAAGATCATTAGCAAGATCATAGTTTATCCTGTTTGTCACAGCTTCCTCTGAAAATGTTGCGTCCAATCCGAATGTCATCTCTCTTAAGAAAAAATATCTTATCTGGTCATTCCCATATTTCTCAATGAGGTCTGTAGGTCTAACAACATTTCCAAGGCTTTTAGACATCTTGGTTTCATCAATATTCCAGTATCCATGAACATTAAGATTCTGATAGGGTGCAATTCCTGCAGCTTTAAGCATAGTAGGCCAGAATATTCCATGTGGTTTGACTATATCCTTTGCAATCAGGTGCTGAGAAACCGGCCAATATCTTTTAAATTTCTCATCATCAGGATATCCAATTGCGCTAATATAGTTAATAAGTGCATCAAACCAGACATAAGTAACATAGTTTTCATCAAAGGGAAGAGGTATTCCCCAGCTCAATCGTGCTCTTGGCCTGGATATGCACAGATCCTCAAGAACATCGCTCCTAAGGATTGACAATACCTCATTTTTATATCTTTCAGGTCGTATAAAGTCGGGATTATTATTTATATGTTCAATAAGCCAGTCCTGATATTTACTCATTTTGAAAAAGTAGTTATTCTCTTCTATGAATTCGAGTGGTTTATCATGGTCAGGACACTTCCCTTCAATGATATCCTTCTCTGCAAAGAATCTTTCACATCCTACACAATAATGCCCGCCATAGCTTGCAAAATAGATATCTCCATTATCATATACCTTCTGTAAAATCTGAGTTACTATATTCTTATGACGATCATCGGTAGTCCGAATAAAATCGTCAAAATGAATATCCATATCGATCCATGTTTGTTTAAACATCTGGCTTATCTTGTTGGTATACTCTTCTGGTGTTGAATTATTACTTGCGGCTGCCTCAACGATCTTGTTTCCGTGCTCGTCGGTTCCTGTAAGGAAATAAGAATCCTCTCCAGTTAATTTATGAAATCTCTTTAGAAAGTCAGCAACAATGGTGGTATAAGCGTGTCCAATATGGGGTTCTGCATTTACATAATATATTGGAGTTGTTACATAAAAATTTTTTTCCATTAAAAACCTCAATTAAATATTTTCGATTGTGAAAATGATATATTATTACATCTATAGAGTTGGAAGATCATCCTTTATGCTATTTGAGTTAATGTTTAAGTTTATTTTATGGGAAGTTATAAAAAAAATCGTTCTCTTTACTCTGTTCATCATTGCTATACAATTTATTAATCTTTTCAATAGCTTTGGAATTGATGATAAATTTATCACCATCTCGTTGAAAATCCTGAATTGAAAAGACAAGGTTATGTCCGCCATTCTTCATTTCAATCATTTCATTTAATGTGTCTACCATAATTACAGTATAAACAATATCACCAACATTTATCTTAGTTCCAACTGAAGGAAGTTCTTTATTCATTTCCAAATATGTATCATATTCATACCCCAAACAACATAACAGTCGACCGCACATACCAGATATCTTTTGAGAATTCAGGTTCAGATTCTGTTCCTTAGCCATTTTTATAGATACAGGGTCAAATCCTTCATTTAGGTAGCCACAGCATAGAGGTCTTCCACAACTTCCAAATCCGCCTATCAAGCGTGTCTCATCTCTAACCCCGATCTGCCTCATCTCAATTCTAGTCCTGAAAACTGCTGCCAGATCTTTAACTAGATCCCTAAAGTCGACCCTATTATCTGCGACAAAGTAGAAAATTATTTTTGTCTTGTCAAAAAGACATTTTACAAGCACAAGTTTCATTTCCAGTTGTCTTTTCTGAACCCTTTCCAAACAGACATTGAAAGCATTTTTCTCAATAGCTTCGATATCAGGGAGTATACTCATATCTTTTGAACATGCTTCTCTAATTAGTTTCCCCTTTAATTCATTATTATCTTTCCCCAGCTTTGGGCACCTGAATGCTCTTCCTATATCAACTCCATATGCTGTCTCAACAATATAATGTGAACATATTTTTACCGGAATGTCCTTAGGTTCTATATAACATATTTGATAACTATTTCGTAATTTAATTGCAGTAATAGACATAGATATCATCCAATATTCTTATATTCAGGTTATATAAATAATATTATAAAAAGAAATTCTTTTTAGTAATATCCTGAAAATCATTTTTATAAATTGAGTATAACATACCTTTAAAAGCATACTTAATATTCAAGTTATAGACCTCCTTCATCTTTATGGCAAGAAGTATTTTTAAAAGATAAAAGATCATTTGATAATCCTTGATATATATATCCTTAAAATATAAGACGTCTCCCTCACCTTTTATCATACACAACAAATTATACCTGTAAATATTAATTAATATATCTATCAGATGACGTGCATCAACCTTCTTCCTTATAGCTGTAAAATCGATATTAAAAACAGATCTATTATTTAAAAATGAAGATATATTACTGCAAAGATTCATAACTTCGGATAGAACCTCTTCATTTGAAAGCAGGACTGCAGTTTCAATAGAACCATTAGATATACTTGCTATAGGATCGATTATTTCTTGAGAAATATCGATGCTTTTAAGTACATCGATTGTTTCACTTTCTGATAATGATTGGAATTTTAATTCAAAACATCTGGAAATAAGGGTTGGAAGCAGTTTCCCCTTGCTGGAGGATACTAATATAAGATAAACATTTTCATGAGGTTCTTCTATGGTCTTTAAAAGCGCATTTTGC